>JBIKTA010000211.1:0-5227 GCA_044348315.1 Burkholderiaceae bacterium
GAAGGCGAGCGGCGCGGGCACGGTGACGGTGAGCGGCGCTGCGAGCGGTGCGATCACAATTACCGAGCAGGGTAATGCGCAGGCAACCCCGGTGCTCCCCACACTCAACCTGCCGGGAAGCTTCACAGTGCTCGCGAGCGGCGGGCAGGTGGTCTTCGGGGCGAATGCGCTGGGGACGACCGGAACGGACGAGCTACGCACCGTCGTGCTGTCCACAAGCGCAGGCACGCTCACTGCGAGCGGGCTGAGTGCTGAAGTCAAGGCCGTTGTCTCAGGCAACGAATACGCGACGGGTGCTGCTCCGGCGGCGGCATCGGTCACGCTCACGGGCACGGTCGCCGATCTCAATGCTTACCTCGGCACCCCGGGTCGTCTGATCTTCAACGGCACCGCAGGTACCTTCCCGGCCCTGACGGTTCTGGTGCGTTCGTCCGAGCCGGGCGAAGTCGCGGCCGAGACGCAGAAGCGGTCGACGCTTCAGGTGCTTGGAACGGCCTCTGCCTTGGCGATCTCACCCGTGCTGGTTCCGGTCTCGGCGGGCTTCAGTGCGTTGCCCGCTTCGCTGCCGATTACGCCCAATGCCGCATCGACGCTCGTTTTCGATGGCTTCGACCTGACGAACGTCGAATCGACTGAATCCCTGACGTTGACCCTGAGCCTGCCTGATTCGACGGCTCTCGCGCTGGGTTCCGGGCAGGGCCTCGGCTGGATCGATGCGTTCGACGCGGTTCAGGCCTCGGATGCGCGCAGCCTGACGATCACCGCCGACGAGTCCGGGCTTGAGCGAGTGCTCGAGGGTCTCGCAGGCCGGGTCGTCTATCAAGGCCCGAATCAGACCGCCTCGGGCTCACCCGTAAGCGTGACGCTTTCCGTCCAGCGGGCGAGCGGTGCGGTTTCCACAGTCAATCTGCCGCTTTCGACGCCGGCCCAGGCCGCCGGCACGCCCGCGACGCTTACCCTGCCCGCGGCGCGCATCGCCACCCCCGGTGCCCTCCAGGCGCTGCCGTTCGACGCAAGCGCGTTGACAGGAACGGGCAATGTCCTGCTGACGTTCACTGCAACGGGCAGCCACGCGAAGCTCGATTGGGCTTCCGCCCCATTGTTGAAGGCTTCGGCCACTGAGACATCGGCGCTGGCCGCCTCCAGCGCACCCGCATCGACTGTTTCGCTCTATGGCGACGTCGCAGCACTGAACGCTTACCTGCATGCGGGCAAGCTTAGATTCAGCACCTCGGGGGCCGACACCATCACCGTGACGGTCACTTCAGGCGATTTCGTCACGATGAGCACTCTGTCCGTCGCGGTCCAGGGCAATTCGACGCAGGCACGCACCGGCCCGGTGCTGGCGATCCCGACCCTCCTCAACCTCCCGGTTGCCGATGGGCGGATCACGCTGACATCCGACGGTGTCCTCTACGCGCCCGCATCGGGGACGGGCAGCATCGATGACTTGCTGACGCTCGAGATCAGCATTCCGGGTTCGGTCGCACTCGCCGCCGGCGAAGGCCTCGCGCTTGTCAGCGCAGAAGGCTCGCCTGCAGCAACTCCGGTTGCGCCCGCCCGCACGCTGACCCTCACGGGCACGGCTGTACAGTTGAACGCCATGCTGCGCGGGGCCGAGGGGGCCGACCGCGTCCGCTACCTGGGACCGGTCACGACGCCGCTGCAGTTTTCGATCACCGAGCAGGCTTCGACCGATGGCGCCCCGATCACGGCCACCGCCCTGTCCCGGGTCAATACGGTCAGCCTATCCGCGGCTGCGAATCCCGATGTATCGGAGACCAGCGCCTCATTCGCGACGCTACCGACCCAGGTTTGGGTCACGCCGAACATCGACTCGGATCTGCGCCTGACCGGCGCGACGATTTCCGTTCACGCTTCAGATGCCGCAGACATGCTCAGCCTGCGCGTCGTGCCGGCTGCGGGCTCTGGCACGCTGACCGTTGTCGACCTGCCGGATGACGGCGTGTCCGTCCATATCGTTGCCGGAAACAACGAAATCCGCGGAACAGCTGCATCCCTGTCGGCGTATCTCGCGGCGCCCGGCGCGGTCCGCTACAGCGGTGGCACCACCACCCTCACGCTCGAGCTGCGAGATGCCGAGGGCGAGCTCGACGCGTCCGTGCCGGTGCAGGTCCAGACCTCCACCCAGTCGGCCGTCGAGCCGCCTTCGCCTTTCACGACCACCGATCACAGTGCCACGGCGCGCATGGTGCTACCGGCGGAGCTGGCCGCCACGCCCGGGGCGCTCGTTCAGGTTCAGGCGGGCGAGGCGATCACGCTGAGCCAGGCTTACTCGCCTTACGGTCTGGATGTCGGGACTGTTCACTACTTCGCCGTCTTCGGATCGACCTCCGGTGGGGTCTGGGGCTCCGGCATTTACACCGATGACTCGAGCCTTGCGAAGGTGGCGGTGTACGAGGGCCTCGTCACCTCCGGCCAGCAGGGGGTCGTCAAGGTCACGATGTTGCCGGGTGCGAGTTCCTACCTCGGCGGGGAAGCCAACGACGTCAGCACGATGTCCTATGGTTCATGGGGTCGAAGTTTTGCAGTCGACCCGGTCGATCCGGCCATTGCCGCCCAGCTATTGTCGACCGGTACGGCGTTCTTCGCTTCGGCGCCGCGGTTCATAGGCGCCGGCACGCTCGATCTCGACGTCACGGTCCCGGCCGATGCGCTCACGGTGTCGGTGGGCGCAAGCGGTGTCACCGTCACTGCCATCACCCCCGAATCCGGGGTCCCCTTCAAGCGGTTGACGGGCACTGCCGCCCAACTGAATGCGTTGTTCGCTACACCGGGCGCTGTGCAGTTCGACGCCGCCACGGGTGGGTCAGCCCTTTCCTTCCGCCTGGTGCAGGGCGGCGCAACCGGTTCGATAGCCGTCGCGTCGAAGGCTGCCTCGGCCGCTGACCAGCTGGTTCGGTCTGCGCCGACGCTCTCGCTTGCAGCCCTCCAGCGCACGCCCGAGGCAACATCGGCGACCGCCGCGACCCAGGGGCGCTGGCTGCGCGTGGTGCTGGATTCCAGCGACCCCGCGAACGACACGGTCCGTGTGAGGGTTTCGGGCCTGAGCTCACAGGCGGTCAGCCGGGACGGAGTCGTTGTCAACACAACGGTTCAAAACGCCCCCGTGTTCAGCGGCACGGTTCAGGCCCTCAACGCCTACTTTGCCAATGGCCATGCCACCTACCAGGTGGCGACTGGCGTCACGCCGGCCGTCACGGTCGCCTTGCTGGATTCGAACGATGTCGTGCTGAGCGCAGCCGAAGCATCGTTCGAGGTCTACAGCCTGGCCGTCCAATCGGTGCAGCAGCAACCGGGCCTCGCCGGCACGATTTCGGTCTACAACACCGGTGCGGTGGCTTCCCCGCTCGTTCTGGCGGGTGACCTGATCTCTGGTGCAAGCGGCGCTCAGACCGCCACGGTCACAATCACCGCGCCGGTCGATGGGTTGTTCACGGCGCAGTCGAGCGTTGCAGGCGCTGCGATCGCCGGCCACGGCACGCGCGAACTGACGCTGAGCGGCACGGTCAGCCAGATCAATTCGGCCTTACGAGTTGTCGGGGCGATCCAGTACCAGCGTACCGCGAATGCGGCCGACACCGAGACCCTCCAGGTCCGCACCGCGATCGGCGACACCCAGACGCAGACAGTGACCGTCTTGCCTGCCGTGATCGACGCCGCTGCTCCCCGATTGACCCTCCCCTCGGCGGTCACGCTGGTTGCCGGTGCCAATAGCCCGGTCTACCTGGGCACCGACCGACTGGTATACGCAGGTACCGGCTCGCTGCGCCTGACCGTGACAGCGCCTGCCGGAGGCACGCTTTCCGCAGGAGCGGCCTCGGACGGGGTCACCATCGAATCGAGCTCGGCCGGCTCGGTCGTGCTGCTGGGCTCGGCCGATGCGCTTGATGCCTGGATCAGCCAGGGCAAGCTGCGGTTCAACGCCGGCTCGAGCACCCACCTCGAGTTGAATGTGGCGCCCGTGGCTGCGCCCGCGCTTCAGGCCAGCGGCCGGGTCGACGTCGCGCTCGCCACTTCCGAACAAGGTGATGAGCTCGCCCCGCCGGCACTCACGCTGCCCGATCGTCTGCAGCTCACGACGACGGGCAGCACGAAGTTGCTTCCGGGTACGGGGCCGTTTGCCGACACCGACACCCGCCCCCTCACCGTGACCCTGCGCGCCCCGAGTTCAGCCGCCCAACTCACGCTCTTCAGCGATGACGGCTCAGGCAATGGCGACGGCGTGACGGTGGCAACAGCGAGCGACGCGAACGGTATCGTCACCGCGACGCTCAGCGGTTCGGCTGCAGCACTCAATGCCTACTTCACCGAGCCGTCCGGCAGGATTGCCTACAACAATGTTGTCGGTGACATCATTGTTTCCGTGACCTCAGGTTCAGGCGACACGCTGCGAAACGCGACCTCGGTCCTGAGACTCGAGTCTTCGAGCACCACAGTCGCTCCTCAGATCGGTTCGGTCCCTCAAAAGATCTGGGTCACCAATGGCTACGCGAATCCGATCCAGTTCTCGGGACTGTCGCTCGCCGGCAGCGGCACGCTGACGGCCACCCTCGCACTGCCCTCGGGCCTGAATCTCAACGCCGCGCCGGGTTGGGTCGCCCGGGCAGGCGGTTCGACTCTGAGTCTGGATGACGAGACGACCGGCACTCACGCGACCGCTCAGGGCGACGTCGGCTTGTCCCTTGACGCAGGCGGGCGCACGCTGATCCTGACCGGCTCAGCGGCCGCCCTCGAGTCCTACCTCACCTCCGCAGGCAACCTCGTCTATAACGGCCCCGGCCAGTTCAATGGCGCGGCGATGCCGGTGACGCTGACCCTGTCCCAAGGCGACGAGTCTTCGAGCGTGACGCTGTCGCTCGACGAGCCTCAGCAACCCACGCTGACCGATCAGAACATCCGTCTGCGTCTGCAGGCGGCCTCACCCCCGGATGATCCCGCCCAGCCGGGCTGGGTGAGTCTGCATTTCCCGGACACGGCCAGCACCGACCTGCTGCTCGATGCAAGCGATGTCTCGCCGACCCAGTTGGTGTTCGTCGAGATCGAGGCACCGCGAAGCGCGCTCAGGATCATGGGCCTCGAGTCGCCTTCAGCTGCGGCGATGGGCACGGTCAGCGGCGTGACCGTCGCCCCGGGTTCGACGATTTCGACCACGGGAACCCCGTTCACTGCGACCCGCTTCATCGGCACGGCCGCCGACCTGAAC
>JBIKTA010000212.1:0-5211 GCA_044348315.1 Burkholderiaceae bacterium
TTCACGGATGAGAACCGCTGGGAGGCGGTCGAGCCCGAGGACAAGCTGCTGAGGAAGGGCGATACCGTCGCACTCGAGCCGGGCTATGCCTTCGGCGGCGAGCCCAAGGCCATCTACCGCTATATCGGCAAGAACAACCAGTCGGTCAACCTCTCGATGGCCGACTACTCCGACGACGAACAGTGGGAGCAGGTCAAGCCCACTCTGTCGGTCGCCATGATCGAGCGCGGCGAGGTCTGGCGGATCGTCGATGCGGCGGGCAACAGTTTCAACCTCGAACGCGAGGGTGGAGACCTCGAGGTCCTGCGCAACAACATCAACGCGGTCTCGGTCGCGGCGTCGGCTGCAATCGGCATGGCCGCAGGCGGTTCGGGACTCGCCTTCAGCGGGGCGGGCGCGGTCGCCATCAATACCCTGCGGGGTTCGACCGATGCCGTGCTCGAGTCGAGCACGGTCGAGTCCGCGGGCGATGTCACGCTGGTAGCCGTCTCGGATTCGAAGATTGCCGCGACGGTCGCTGCGCTTTCAGCGGCGATTGCCGCCAGCAGCACCACCGGGGTGGGCGCATCGATCGGCATCGCAGTCGCGCGCAACCTGATCGGTGCCGAAGGGTTCGGGCTCTCGGGCGACGAATCGATTGCAACGGTACGCGCGCTGATCGTTGACACGGACATCGATACGGAAGGCGATCTGACCACGGTCGCGACCGCGCGGCAGACGATCGACGCGCTGGTGTTTTCCGGGTCGGTCGCGATCGGTCTGGGCGGCACGACCGGGCTCGCGGCGAGCGCCTCGGGCGTGTGGGCCGAGAACAAGATCGGCACCCGCGTGCATGCCGGTATCGACCGATCGATGCAGGCGGCCAACGCGGCAACCGATCCTGACAGCGACGATGGGCAGGCGTCCATCTATCGTGCCAACACGATCCGTGCCAACAATGTGGGCGTGTTCGCTTCCGATCGCTCGATGATCGATGCGTTCGCCGGCGCAGCCTCCATCGCTGCGGCGATCGGCGGCACCACCGGAGCCGCTCTCTCCATTGGCGTGTCCCTGGCGCGCAATGTGATCGACGGCGTGGTCCGGGCCGAGATTGCCTCGGCCGCATTGGACGCCGCGGGCCGGGTCGACGTTCTCGCCGAGTCGGAGGCACTGATCGACGTGTTCTCGCTCGCGGCTTCGGTCGCGATCGGTATCGGCGGAACGACGGGAGTGGGCATCAGCGGGGCCGGGGCCTCGGCGCTCAACGTGATTCTGGGCGACACCTTCGCGGCGATCGATGACAGTACAGTCACGGCCGGCGACGATGTGACGGTTGCCGCGCTCGCGCGCAGTCGCATCGAGTCCACCATCATCTCGGCCTCGGTGGGCGTCGGCGCAGGCGGCACGGCGGGCCTGGGCGCGTCGATCGGCGTCTCGGTCGCGCGCAACTACATCGGCTACAACCCCTATGCCTACGCAGGCACGCCGACCTGGATTCAGGCCACCGACAATCCGCCCACCGTCCGCAAGGGCGATACGGTCAAACTCTCGGCGACTTCTGGCGCCCGGGCGGGCGAGGTCTACGAATACATCGGCAGCGACGACATCGAACGCCCGGATGCGAACGATGATGGCACGCCCGAAGACGTCTTCGCCGCGCAGGACTACGGCGACAAGACCAAGTGGAAGCAGATCCTGTCCGAATCGGCCAACCAGATCATTGCCGAGGTGACGGGCAGTTCGATCATCGCCGAGCGCAGAATCGAGGCCCCGCCGACCGGGTCCGAAGCCGGCTCTGCCGAGGCCGACGAGTCAACCGAGGCGGACGGCTCATCCGCGTCTGCAGCCTCCACCTCGGGTGACGCTGCGGCGACCGAAGAAACGATCGATCTGGCCGACGTCTTCGTGATCGCCGATAACCGGCAGTCGGTTGCCTCGCGCGTGTTCGCGGGCTCGGTGGCGGCCTCGGTGGGCGGCACGGTGGGCGCGGCGCTCTCGGGTGCCGGCGGCTCGGCCACCAACCGGATCAATTCAGAGACCGTCGCACGGGTCAGCGATACGTCCGGAGAGGGTGTGCGGGCCGATGGCGATGTCACGGTCTTCGCATCCGACCTGGCCGAAATCTACAGCTCGGTGATGGCCGTCTCGGTCGCCGCAGCCTTCGGCAGCTTCGGCGGTTCGCTTTCGATCGGCATATCGGTGGCCGATAACGAGATCGACGGTGCGGTCAAGGCTTACGCTGACCGCGCGGTCGTCGAAGCAGAGGGCACGCTCAGCATCCTCGCTGCGGCCCGACCGTCGATCGAAAGCTACTCGACGGCCGTGTCGGTGGCCATCACCGGCGCCGTCGGCTTTGCGTTCGCGGGGGGCGGTGCGAATAGCTACAACACGATCACGACCGAGGTCTTTGCGGGTGCCAGCCGGAGCGGAACCGCGCCGGTGGACGGCAGCATCTCGGGCTGGTCGCAGCTTTACGGCGGCCGCGGCATCACGGTCCTTGCGGACGAGTCGGCTGCGCTTTACGGGGAAGTGTTCGCCGCAGCGGCTGCATTCGGCCTCATTGCCGCGGCAGCAGCCGGGACAGTCGTTGTCAATGACATCGGAGCGGTAGTCGGCGCCACGATCTCGGGAGCCGAGGTCACCACCGAGAGCGATGCCACCGTCGATCTGCGTGCCGAGGCGCTGCAGCGCTCGATGGCCGAGGCTCATGCGCTCTCTGTCAGCTCGGGCGCGTCGGTCGGCGTTTCGTCCGCGACCAGCACCGATCGCAGCATCATTCGCGCCGGTCTCGGCGACGACGTCAGGGTCGAAGCCGGAACCTTGCGCATCACCGGCCATGCGCAGGACCAGATCTTCCAGCGGGCGAGCGCTTCCAGCGGCGGTCTGTTCGTCGGCGTCGCCGGCGCCGACTCGGAAATCAGCATCCTCGGGTCGCTCGTCACCTCGATCGGCAGCCGCAACACCGTTCTGGCCAACACGGTTCAGATCCTGGCCGACCGCGACCAGGAGTTCGACGCGGTCTCCTCCAACCTTGCAATCGGCGGGATTGCGTCCGGCAGCGGTGCCGCCATGTCGGCGCTGCTGGCCGGAACGGCTGATGTCCAGATCGGACGCGACAGCGCGATCGATGCCGCGACCGTGCTGATTCAGGCGCGCAACACGGCCGAGAAGAACCGCTTCTCCGCGACCGAGGATTCGCTGCGCTCGACCTCGGCTGGCCTCGGGTCGATTTCCGCGCTGCAGATCACGACGGCCCTGGGGTCGAACGCCCAGCGCTTCGGCGCGCGCGTTTCGATCGGCGAAGGCACGACGATCACCACGCAGACCGCACGCAGCACCGGCGCGACGCTGCGCGTGGAGACGCTGACCGATATCAATGTCGTCGACAAGGTGCGCGTCGACGGATTTGGTGGCCTGGCGCTCAATTTCGGCGTGGTCGATCAGGACGCCGCGCTGGTGTCGAGCATCGACGTGCACGGCGCGAAGCTGCGCAACCTCAGCGGCAACCTGGAACTCAACACCCGTACCGATTCCGACCTCGTCGCGGCGGTGAATGTCGCGTCGGTGGGCGCGATTGCCGGGGCCAACGCGAACGCGCTGACCTCGATCTCGGCCGACAACTCGATCAACATCGTCAATGCCGAGTTGCTGGGAACCGATGTCAAGCTCTACGCGGGGCAGGATCGCGATCGCGTGAGCAACCAGATGTTCTCCACCGCCCGCACCGACATCGCGGTGGTGTCCTTGCAAGGGTTGAGCATTCCGGTCGTCGATGCCAGGATCGACGAGTTCAACGCCATTCGCATTCATGGCGACTCGGCTGTTCGCGCGATCCGCGACATCGATCTTTATGCCGAAGAGGGTCTGGGGGGCGCAAAGCGCGCCAAGACCGACGGGCTTGTGACCAACCTCGCGATGCCGGTCTATGTGTTCAAGCCCGATTTTCTCGGCAGCGCGCGCAGCTTCAACACGGTTGACATTGGCGCGACTGCGAAGCTCGAGGCGGGGGTCAACTACCGTACCGAGTTGCAGATCCTGCCGCTCATCGTGGGCCAGGACCGCTTCGACACCGCGAAGCTCGGCAAGCCGCTGACCAGCGCGGAAAAGGCCCAGCTCGGGCTCGATGCCGCGCAGCGCTACGTCTACGCGCCGCTCACGATGAGCGACGTCGCGATCAGCGTTTCGACCGGCACCCTCGTCGAACTCGTCCCGGGGGCCTTCGGGAAGGGCGTGGCCAACGCCGCCTACCGTTATGTCGCCACAGGCGTTAATGGCCCGGCCGAGGCCAACCTCGTGCTGGAGCGCGAGGACTACACCGACTCGAAGCGCTGGCAGCGCGTCACGCCTGATCATCAGTTGTCATCAACAACGACCGGGATCGTGGTTCAGCAGGGCGAGCTGGTCCGCACCAGTGCCGGCAAGTGGTACCAGCGCACCGGCAATCAGGTGACGATCGGCGCGGGCGAATCCTTTGCCGCCGGCTGGTCCGAGCTCTTTGCGATGAAGAGCGACAAGGGGTTGCTCTTCGCCCAGGCGCTGTCGGACGATTTCTATGTGGTCAAGCCGCAGGACATGCCGCTGCCCCAGCTGGTCTACGCGAATGTGGCGAACCAGCTCTTCGAGGACCGGACGCGAATCGTCGAGTGGATGCAGAGCCACTCCGGCAATGCCGAGGCGATCGCGCGCTACACGGCGCTCCTCGAGCAGATCGACGCCAAGCTGCTGAAGATGGGTCTGGCCGATCAGCAGGGTGCCACGGTGGCTCCGCGTGCGCAGTTCGACATGCTGTTCCTGCGCCTGCCGACCGTTCAGGCCTCGGGCGGCGGCATTTACGTGAAGGCGGGCAGTGGCTCGCAGACCGCCCTCGCTGCGGCGGTGGACTCGGGCCGGGCGATCGCGCACGGCAGCGCCCGGATCAACATCGTCAACGCCACCCCCTTCGGCCTCGAGGTCAACGAGGTGGGGATTCTCGCGAGCGGGCGCACCGATCTGGTCGACAGGAAGATCGAGACGCTCTCGGCGGGCAAGGTCTGGTTCCAGGGCCGGCAGGTGGGCACGCTTTCGTCCCCCACCGGGGCGAGCGAGATCCGCATCACGCAGGACGCTTATCCTGCGGATCTCTACGATCTGGGCGGCGACTTCCAGATTCCGGCAGCACCCCAGGATCTCTACGTCCGTGGCCGTATCGAGAATGCCGACGGCGATCTCTACCTCACCAACAAGGAAGGCTCG
>JBIKTA010000213.1:0-5195 GCA_044348315.1 Burkholderiaceae bacterium
GTCCCCGCTGCAACGGCACGGGTGTGATTCGCGATACCGAGTCGTCCGCGCTGCATGTCTTGCGGATGATCCAGGAAGAGGCCATGAAGGAGAACAGCGCCGCGATCTGGGCCCAGGTGCCCGTCGAGGTCGCCACCTACCTGCTCAACGAGAAGCGCTCGGAGATTGCCAAACTCGAGGCGCGGCACAAGGTCGAAATCGTTCTGGTTCCCAATCGCCATCTCGAGACGCCGCACTATCGGCTCGAGCGGATTCGCCACGACGACGACCGCCTCGGATCCTACCGGGCGAGCTACTCGATTGCCGAAGCGCCCGCCGAGGACACGAGCTACTTTGATTCCAAATTCGATCAGGGCAAAGCAAGACCCGAGGCGGCCGTGCGCTCAGTCACCCCGGATCACCCCCCGCCGCCCGCTTCCGAGCCTGTAGTTCGCAAGGAGGCGCTGAGTCAGACCGCCCAAACCGCTGCGCCGCAGACCCCGGCGGCGCCCGAGGCGACTCCGGCCCCCCACGGCCTGTTCGGCAAGATACTCGGATTTTTCCGCCGCAAACCCGCCAATGAGGCGAGCGCCACGGCGCCAGCGGCTGGAGCCGTTCAGCCCGAGGTCGCGACGCCCAAGGATCGGCGTGAGGGCGGGGAGCGCGGCGAGTCCGGGCGCGGCGGGCGCGGCTCTCGTGGCCCACGAGGCGATCGAAGCGAGCGCGGGGATCGGGGAGAACGCTCCGCGGACCGCGGTGAGCGGTCGGGCGATCGAGCTGAGCGTCCAGATCGTAATGCGGATCGGGCCGACCGCGGCGAGCGTAGCGATCGCCCCGATCGCGCCGAGCGGAGCGATCGCGGTGATCGCGGTGGCCAGCGAGAGGGCCGTCCCGCCCGCGAGCCCAGAGACTCGCAAAATCGCGAGGCGCGCACTCCCCGTGAGGGGGAGGAGGCCGCCCGGGATGCCCGTCCGCCGCGTCGGGAGCGAGCCGAGCGTGGCGCAGCGGGCGCCAGCATGGCGGCCCCCGAGGCGACCGCCGGCGCAATCGCCTCGGCGACCGTGACCGATGTTGCAGTCGCCGCCGCTCAGATTCTGCCGGCTGCGGGTTCTGGTCCGGTTGCTGACACGGCCCCGTCCGAAGGCGCACGCACCGAGGTGGGTCGTGCGGTACCTGCCACGGTAGCCGATGCAAGTGGCAGTGATCTCGCTGCAGGACCTGCCGGGAGCCCGGAGGGCAGCGAGGGCGAGGGCCGCCGCAGGAGCAGACGCCGTCGCTCGGGTCGGCGTGACCGTCCGGAAGGCGATCAGCTGGTCTCGGACACCACGGCCGACTCAGTCCGGTCTACGGTTGCAAGTGATGCCGATCCCGCAGCCCAGGCTTCGCCCGTCACGACGCGCGAGTTGGCGTCCACCGAGTCGCCGTCTGGTGAGTTGCGGACTGAAGATCTCCTCAGCCGCAAGGTCTTCGAGACGCACACTCCAGTGCCACAGCAGGCTACGGAGCACCCTGCCGCGCAGCCGACTGAGCCGACCAAGGGGGAGGTGGCTACATCGCCCATGGAGATCGCGCCGCCGGTCCAGGCCATCATCGCCACCGAGCCCGCCGCCGCTCAAATCGCGGCCTCCGAGCCCATTGCGACCTCTCCAATCGTCGTACCCGAGCCTGTTGTCGCTGCTGCTCCAATCGTCGAAACCGAGCCCGTTGCTGCTGCTGCTCCAATCGTCGAACCCGAGCGCATCACGCCGCGGCAGCCCGAAGCGGAAGCCGTCATCGTGCCTGCCACCGAGCCAGCGCCACCCCAGCGCCCCGCCACCACACCGGCTGTCGCGAATCGTGATTCGCTTGAGAGTTTGGTCGCAGACGCAGGCTTGCAATGGGTCGAGACCCGTGCTGACCGCCCGGCTGAGCAGGTTGCGAGCGCACAGGTCCCACCGCCCCGCCCCAGTCGCCGTCGCAAAGCCCGCACGGAGACTGTGGAAGAGCCCTTGGTGCAGATCGAAACCCGGTCCTAGCAGGCATCCTGCAGCAGCATGACCGAGCGCGTCATTCCCATCGCGGAAGCCCGCTATCGAGCGGGCGTTCCCCACATACCGGAGGAGACTTCTCCTCCGGTGGGATTGCTCTCGGATCGGCTCGGCAGGCGCTTGCACGACTTGCGTATTTCAGTCACCGACCGCTGCAACTTCCGTTGTACCTACTGCATGCCGAAATCGATCTTCGGCTCGGACTATGCCTTCCTGCCTCAGAGCTCATTGCTGAGTTTCGAAGAGATTGCCCGCATCGCGAGGATCTTCGTCGCCCACGGCGTCGAAAAGCTCAGACTCACCGGCGGCGAGCCACTGCTTCGAAAAGATCTCGACGTGCTGATCGGCATGCTTACGCAGCTGCGAACACCTGATGACCAGCCCGTCGATCTGACCCTGACCACAAACGGAACGCTCCTGCCGCGGATGGCGCACCGGCTGCGTCAGGCGGGACTGACCCGTCTGACCGTCAGTCTGGATGCGATCGACGAGCAGGTCTTCCGGCAAATGAATGATGTCGACTTTGCTGTTTCGAGCGTCCTGTCCGGTATCGCAGCGGCTGAGCAGGCGGGCTTCTCGCCGATCAAGGTCAACATGGTTGTGCAGAAAGGCGTGAACGACCATCAGATCCTGCCCATGGCGCGGCATTTCCGGCACAGCGGCCACATTCTCCGCTTCATTGAATTCATGGACGTGGGTGCCTCCAACGGCTGGCGCCTTGACGACGTACTGCCCGCCCGCGACATCCTTGAACGGATTGCCAGCGAATTTCCGATCGAACCCGTCGAGCCCAATTACACCGGCGAGGTGGCCGAGCGCTGGCGCTATTGCGACGGCTCGGGCGAGATCGGCGTGATCGCATCGGTGACTCAGGCATTTTGCCGGGACTGTACCCGCGCGCGTCTGTCGACCGAGGGCAAACTCTTCACCTGTCTGTTCGCAACCGAGGGACATGACCTGAAAGCGCTGCTGCGAGGCGATTTTTCCGATACGCAGGCCGAAGCTGCGATCGCTCACATCTGGCAAGGCCGATCCGATCGCTATTCGGAACTGCGCTCGTCGGAAACGGTGGGCTTGCGCAAGATCGAGATGTCCTACATCGGCGGCTGATCGTGTCGTCGCTCGGCCGCACCGAACCCGGGGCCTGCCCGTCCGCCGCCCCGTATGAGCTGACCGGGCTGATTCTGTGTAGCGGCAAGGGGCGTCGAATGAGCGCAGACGGTCAGGGTTTGGACAAGGGACTCATGCCGTTTCGTGGCCGCATGCTGGTCGAGCATGTCATGGCGCGTCTTTCACCCCAGGTCGGTCGCCTGATGCTGAATGCGCCGGACGAGTCGCGTTGGCGCTCGCTGGGCAGGCCGCTGATTCAAGACCAATTGGGCCCGGCACTCGGCCCGCTGGCCGGCATGCATGCAGGGATGCGGGCTTCGCAGTCGCGATGGCTGCTGTGTGTGCCCTGCGATGCCCCACTCCTGCCTGCCGATCTGGCTGAGCGCTTGTTCGCGGCACAACGGACGAGCGGTGCATCGTGCGTCACCGCCACGGCCGCTGGACGTATCCACCCGGTCTTTGCCTTGCTGGATGTCGCACTCTGTGATCGTCTTGAAGCGTTTTTGAATACCGGGGCACGCAAGGTCGAAGCCTGGCTCAATGAGATCGACGCGGCACAATGCGAGTTTCCCGATCCGTCTGCCTTCGCAAACCTGAACACCCCGTCGGATCTGCTGGAGTTGGAGCGCGCATGAAGTCCGAACCTCGAAGTCTCACCGGTCTGATTCGGGATGTTGACGGCTTTGATCCCGACTCGGTACCAGTGTCGACAGCCGCTTCGCTCATTGCCGCCCTCTGCGAGCCCGTCGAGGAGACGCTATCGTGCCCGATCGACCAGGCGCTCGATCGGATCCTCGGAGAGGATCTGATCTCGCCCATTGATGTGCCCGCGCACGATAATTCGGCGATGGACGGCTACTCGTTCAGCTACGCTGATCTCCGGGCTCAAGGGGAGACCGTGTTCGAGGTCGTGGGCGAGGCGCTCGCCGGGCGCCCATCTGGACAACAACCCGGTCCCGGACAGGCCATCCGCATCATGACCGGTGCGATGATGCCGCCCGGTCACGACACCGTGATTGCTCAGGAGATCTGCCGGGTCGAAGGCTCCCAGGTAAGGGTCCCGGCTGGCCAGGCATCGGGGCAGAACCGGCGACTTCGGGGCGAAGACCTGGGATGCGGTCAGCCTGCTTTGCGGGCCGGCATTCGTATCGGACCGGCCGAACTTGGACTGATCGCTTCGCTGGGCCTGTCGGAGGTGCGGGTTCGCAGGCGGGTCAAGGTCGCGTTTTTCTCTACGGGCGATGAATTGCAGGCCGTTGGGAAACCCCTGGAGAAGGGTCAGATCTATGACAGCAACCGTTACACACTCGCGGGCATGCTCAGACGCCTGGATGCGGAGTTGATCGACCTGGGCGTGGTACCCGACCGGCCCGACGCGCTTGAGCACACCATGCGCGAGGCCGCCGAGCGCGCCGATCTGGTCATTTCCTCGGCGGGCGTATCCGTCGGGGACGCCGACTTCACGCGCGCGGTCCTCTCAAGGCTGGGTGAGGTCGCGTTCTGGACGATTGCGATGCGACCGGGACGCCCGCTTGCCTTTGGCCGTATCGGTCGTGCGCTCTACTTCGGGCTCCCCGGCAATCCTGTCGCCGTGATGGTCACTTTCCTGTTTCTGGTGCGCGAGGCCTTGTTGCGTCGGGCCGGAGCGACAATCCAGCCGCTTCCTGTGATCCGGGCCCTTGCCGCCACTCGGATCGCAAAACGCGCTGGTCGAACCGAGTATCAGCGCGGGCGACTGAGCATGGGCGACGACGGTCGCGCATCGGTCGCACTCACCGGCAGCCAGGGCTCGGGCATGCTCAGTTCGATGAGTGAAGCCGACTGCATCATTGTGATGCCCGCTGACCAAGCCGGCTGTACAGTGGGGGACCCGGTCAGCTGCGTGCCGCTGGCGTGTCTGCTCCATCCTTGAGCGGCGTCGCGGGCGCGGGCTCTGCCACCAGAAGCGAGCCTGTGAAAAGTCCTCGAAGCGTCATCGCGCTCAGCCATAGGATCAGGCCGGTGACCACCCAGACCAACACCTGCGCACCCCACGTCGCCTCAGGGGTCTCTTGTGCCAGCGTGGCGATGATCGCGCTA
>JBIKTA010000214.1:0-5193 GCA_044348315.1 Burkholderiaceae bacterium
TATGTGGAGCGCCGATCCACCAACCGGATCGGCTTCTGCCGGGATTCGACGCCGGTCCGCTCTGCGAGCGCGCCCGGTCCGACCAGCCGCACCTGCATGTCGACCCCGAGACGTGAGCGCAACAGGGTCTGCCAGGCCTCGACGAGCGCAGCGTGGGGCTGGATGCCGGCACGCAGTTCAGCCCAGACGGTCATCTCGTCGCGCACGCCCTCCCGGTGCAACTCGCAGAGAAACTCCCCCGCGTAATCGGCCCGCTCGGCTGCGAGCAGGGCGCCTATTGCGGACGGGTAGACGTTGATGCCGCGCAGCTTGACCATGTTGTCGCTGCGCCCTCTGAAACCCAGGATGCGCTTGAAGGGCAGTCCGAGTGCCGAGGTGCCACTGACGGTTTCGGTCAGGTCGTGCGTATTGAACCGGATGATCGGGAAGATGTCATCCTTGAAGAGGCAGGTGCAGACCATGTCGCCCGGTTCACCCTCTGAGACGAGTTGACCGGACTCCGGATGGACGAGCTCGAGGTGATGGGCGTCCTCCATCACGTACATGCCATCCTGGTCCGGACCTTCGCCAGCAATCAGACCGGTGTCGCCCACGCCATACCAATCGTAGACTGCGCATCCACCCCAGGCCTCGCTGATCGCGTCCCGCCCTTCGGGACCCAGGTGGCCTGAGACCATGCGCAGCCGGATGTCGCGGCCCGGCTCGATCCCCTGCTCTCGCGCGACCTCCGCGAGGCGACGGAGGAAGTCGCCAAAGCCCACCAGCACACTGGCTCCAAGGTCGCGCATCAGCGCGACCTGTTGAGCCGAACGTGTTTCGGCGCCCGTTCCCGCGCTCAGCAGTCGTGCGCCGATCCAGTGCAGGATCGTTTCGCGGATGTAGTGACCGCCATTGACCATGCCGAATCCATAAACGGAATGCACGACGTCCTCGCTGGTCATGCCCTGCATCCGGTAGACGCGTGCAAGCAGCGCATTTTGCACCTCGCGGCTGAAGGGGCCATACAGCAGGGGCTGCGGGCGACCGGTCGTACCGCTCGTGGTCTGGATCAGGACCTGCGGGCGGCGGCCTTCCGGATGCACGTGCTGGCCGTCGAAGTCGCCCAGTGGCGGGCAGCGCTCGACCGCGGCCATCAGGTCGGACTTGGAGTAGACGGGCAGGCGCGTGATGTCGTCGAGTCCGCGGATGTCTCCGGCTTCGATACCTTTCTCGCCCCAGAGTCTCTGGTAGAACGGTACCTGCCAAGCGAATCGCATCACGTTCTGAAATCGCGACTCCTGGAGTGCCCGCAGTTCGTCACGGCTCATGCCGCGATAGCGTTCGAGGAAGGCGTCGCCAACAGGGTATTCACGGCGGATGCGCGGGAAATCGGCCGCTGCGTCGTAGGACATCAGGTTCATCGGAAGGGTTTCCTCATGAATCAATCAAGGGCCTGACAGACCGCGCGCCAGGGATCGTTGTCCCGGGCATCGAGGCAGGTGAAGACCATGCGTTGCGCCCTGGCCGCGTCGCGCCCGGAGTGCACGAGCAGCGTTTGCGCCTTTTCGATCAGGGCTTCGCGATCGAGCGGGCGTTCCGGGTCGCCCAGTGCGTCGGAAAACTGGTGCTCAAAAATTTGGCCGTCATTGAGTTCGACCCGCATGCGCGCGCCGAAACGGGCCGGGTAGGCCAGCGTGAGGTCGGGGTCCTCGATCAAACGTACTTTCGCCCGGAGCGAGGCCAGCTCTGCCGTGTCGGCCCCAGGCAGCTCAAAGTCCGCCAGCGCCGGGCGGCCTCGCGTCAAAACCACCGCGCTCGCGTGCTGCAGGCTGAACTTGGCCTGGACCGGGGTGACCGGAGTCAGTCGGTCACAGACCTGTACCGCATCACGATAGCTCGCCACCTCGATCGATCGGATGCGGGCCGGTTCGCCCACCTGGTCGCGCAGCGCCAGCGCGCAGTCGATCGTCGCGTGCGTATGGCGGCAGGCGGGCCAGGGCTTGAAGCTCGTCTCGTGGATCAGCCAGGGCGCATCGGGTGACTCGAGCAGCCGCCCCGGCTGCCCGTCAGAACACATCGCCTTGAAGAAGCCCAGAGGCCCTTCCAGGATCTGGTGGGCGCCGGTAAACCCGCAGCGCGCGAGCTGGGCGGCCAGCAGTCCGGACTGAGCGGCGCGGCCGTTGTGCAACTGCTTGCTCATCGTGTCCTCGAGCCGGCACTGCCAGAGGCCGCTCGCCTGGGTGCCCGCGTTGCCCAGCGCATCGGCGAGCATGCGGGTGTCGAGGCCCAGCAATGAACCAGCGGCCGCCGCAGCACCAAAGACGCCGCAGGTCGCGGTGTTATGAAAGAACCGGTAGTGGGTGGGCCCCACGCAGCGACCGATCCGGATCATCGCCTCGAAGCCGCGTACGATGGCCTCGAGCACCTGTCCGGTCGTGGCGTTCAGGTGCTGGCCCAATGCCCAGGCAACTGGCACGACCACGGGTCCCGGATGCACGATCGCCGCACGGTGAAAATCGTCCATCTCGAGCACATTGCCGACGGATCCGTCAACCAGTACCGCGTCACGCACCGAGAGCGAGCCGCCCAGAATTGAGCGGCAGGGTCCCTGGGCCAACTCGGGCAGGAATCGCCTCAAGGCCTCACCCGGCGGTGTCTTGCTGCCCGCTGCGGCGCACCCCAGCCAGTCGACGAGGTGCAACGCGGCACGCGCACGATCGTTGGTGTCGACCGGGCGCTGTAGCAAGGCGATCAGGCCTTGCGTGAGCGCCGTGTTCTCGGTGTTGGGGCGGACTGGCTGCGCAGTTTTGGCCGTATCGTTCAAGCGGAGTCTCCGTGGGGGGCGGGTGGGCTCGCGGCACGAATCGAATATTCAGCGAGGATTTCCTCAGTGTGTTCACCGTAAGCCGGCAGTCGCGTATCGATTCGCGCGGGCTCCTCGCGGAAACGGATCGGGTTGCCGATGTGGAGCTGTCCCGCCTCGTCGCGGATCAGCATTTGCCGAGCCTCGAGTTGTGGGTGCTGAAACGCTTCATGAAGATCGAGCACGGGTGCCAGGCAGATATCCTTGTCCTCAGACCAGGTGGCCCATTCGTCCCGGGTTCGAGTCGCAAACATCGACTGCAAAAAAGCCTTGACCGGGGCATGCGCAGGCCCCGGCGGCTGAGCGGCAAGCTCGATCATGTCCGTCCGCCCGAAGAGGGCGAGGAGATTCCGAATGAACTTGTGTTCGACGCCGGCGAGCACGATGTAGCGGCCATCCGAGGTCTCGTAAATGTTGTAGAACGAGTGTCCGCCCCATGACCGCTCCTCCTTGACCCGGGGCGCACGACCTTCGGCAAACACGGGGCCGGTGGCGTTGGGGAGCCACGACAACGTGCTGTCGTGCATCGAGATGTCCAAGTAGTCGCCTTGGCCGGTGGACTGACGGCGCACCAGTGCCATGAGGATGCCGGCGAGTGCCATCATCGATCCGGTGATGTCGGCCACGGGCATGTGCGGATGGGTCGGGCGGCCATCCTGCCCCAGGTTGAGAGACACCACGCCGGCGTAGGCCTCCATGCCGATATCGTGAGCGGGCCGCAGGCTGAGCGGTCCGGTCTGCCCGAAACCCGCGATCGAGGCATAGACGATGCGCGGATTGCGCGCCCGCACGGTGTCGTAATCGATGCCCAGACGCTTCATCACGCCGGGACGGAAGGCCTCCACCAGTACATCGGCGGTTTCAGCGAGATGCAGCAGCGCCTCTCGGCCCTTATCGCTCTTCAGGTCGAGGACCACGCTCTTCTTGCCGCGGCCGATATTGCGCCACCACACGCTCTCGCCGCCCGCCCGGTAGCCAATATGGCGGGTCGGCTCGCCCTCGCCCGGCGGTTCGATCTTGATGATCTCTGCGCCATGATCGGACATCATCGTCGTGAGGTGAGGACCTGGCAGGAACAGGGACAGATCCAGTACGCGAATGCCTTCGAGCTTCATCGATCCGATTCCATTCGATCCCGACACAGGGTTGATCACGCGCAGCCTGTCGCCAAAAACCGGACGACACCGGCTCGCGCACTCAGGCCGGTCTTGTGCGATTCGAGGCTGTGCAGGTACAGTCCCGTCTCGTCGCGCGCCGCATGCTGCGCGGGTGTCTGTGTGTGCTTGACCAAGCGGTTAAATTGTCTGGACAAAATTCTGGTGGTAAAGCAGAACACTGTCAAACCGTCGACCGACGTCGGTCCCCGCTATGTCGAGGTGGCTCAGAGTCTGATTGCCGCGATCGTCAGTGGCGAGTACCCGGTCGGCTCGGCCCTGCCCACAGAGCTTGCACTCTGCCGGCAGTTCGGCGTCAGCCGCTTTACTGTGAGAGAGGCCCTGAGACGGCTCTGTGCCGAGGGCCTGGTCAGTCGCAAGCCGCGCACTGGCACGGTCGTCACGGCCAACCACCCCCGCCAGCCCTACCACCAGACGCTCGACTCGGTGGAGGATCTGCTTCAGTATTCGGTTGGAACCCGTCTTGAGATCATCGGTCTTGCCGAGCACACCCAACGTTCGGGTACGCGCCTCGCGCTGCCGATTCCGCCCGGCCAGACCTGGCCGGTCGCGCTTGCCGTGCGGCACCTATCCGGCGATGCGCGCCTGGTCTGTGTCAGTCGCGTCTACCTGAACCCCGGACTCAAGGGCCTTCCTGAGCGTCTCGGACGCCATCCTGAACCGATCTACAAATTGATCGAGCAGTACTATGGCTTGCAGGTCGCTCGCGTCGAGCAGAATGTCACGGCCGCCTCGCTCGGCCGCGAGGACGCAGAGCTCCTGAAGGTTCGAAAGGGCTTTCCGGCCTTGCGGATTGTCAGGGCCTACTATGCTTTGGATGGGACTCTGATTGAAGTGGCCGACAGCGTGCATCCCGCTGACCGGTTCTCCTATGCGATGACGATCCGTCGCACCGACGAGTCCGAAGCGTCCTCGTAGCCGGCGATCATCCGGTACTAGGGTTTGTCCGGACAATTGATTGACCGCGACCGGCTGGGTCTGTTAGCCTGATCTGGTCATAACCGTTACCGGAGACTTTATGAAACTCTTCGCACCATTGATGGCGGGCTTTGTCGCGGCGGTCGCCGCCCAGGGCGCTGCAGCCCAGGTTCGCATCGACATCTCCCTGCCCTGGGGCCCCACTGAGTTCCACACCACCAACGCCCAGGATTTCGCCAAGCGCGTGGCCGAGGCCAC
>JBIKTA010000215.1:0-5164 GCA_044348315.1 Burkholderiaceae bacterium
GATCCAGCTGCGATCACGGGAACTGGATGCGATGGTGGTGGATGCTCGGCGGATCCAGCCTGCAGCCGATCTCGCCATCGAGTCGCTGGGTGACGTCAAGGCGGCCTTCATCGCCCGCTCGGGGCACCCCCTGGCCGCACGCCGGCAGGTCTCGATCAGCGACCTCAGGCCCTATCCGATCGCCAGCACACCGCTCTCGGATGAAGTGGCGCGCGCGTTGATGGAGCAATACGGCGCACAGGCCCACCCCGACTCGCTCACAAACATCAAATGCGATGACGTGATCGCGATGCTGGCGGTGGTGGCGCGCAGCGACGCCATTTTTCTGGGTATCTGCGCGGCTGCGCGCGAGGCGCTGGCCGCAGGCCGTCTGGTCGAAATCCCGCTCCACCCTCGCATGCGCCTGGGTGCCCGGTATGCTTACGTGACGATGGCCCGGCGCACCGAGGCGCCGGTGATGGGCCGGTTCAGGGCGCTCGTTGCCGAATTCCTCAAAGACTAGGGTGGTCGGCACTCCGATGATGAACTTTGACCTTCGAACTTCAGCATTGAGCAGACGCACCGCGCTCGGGATTGGCCTCGCGCTTCTGGCAGCGCCTGCCTGGAGCCAGCCTGCGGATCCGGACGCCGTCTATGACCGGCTTCTGCGGACCTATGTGAGCCCGAGCCCGGACGGCATCACCCGCGTCGACTATGCGCGTTGGCGGGCGACAGCGGCCGACCGGACCGCGCTCGACGGTTACATCGCAGAGCTTGCCGCCCGCCGGCCATCCGCCATGCCGCGTGCGCAAGCCTATGTCTTCTGGGGCAACCTCTACAACGCAGTCACGCTCAAGGTCATCCTCGACCGCTATCCGGTCGCCTCGATCCGCGACATCAAGAGCGACTCTTGGTTCGACTTCAAGGCGTACACTGGACCTTGGCGCCAGCAGCGCGTGACGGTGGAGGGCCGGAGGCTCTCGCTGGACGACATCGAGCACGTGATCATGAGACCAACGTTCAAGGATCCCCGGGTCCACTACATTGTCAACTGCGCGTCCCATGGCTGTCCGAATTTGTTGAACCGCGTCTGGCGGGCAGCCACACTCGAGGCCGACCTTGAGGCCGCGGCACGGGCCTTCGTCAACCATCCGCGCGGGGTCACGGTCCTCTCGAACGGGACGCTGCGAATCTCCTCGATCTACCGCTGGTTCATCGCCGACTTCGGCGGCGATGATGCCGGGCTGATCGCCCATTTCCGCCAGTATGCGGAAGGCACGCTGGCGCAGCGCCTCGCGGATTCACCGCGTATCGCGAGCGATGACTATGACTGGTCGCTCAACCGCTTGCAGCCCACATCCCCGCCGCGCAGCTGATGCAGAGGACGACCGGACAACCCATGACACACCGCATGCCTTCACGCACGCTGATGATCGGGGCTGTCGCGGGCGCCGTCCTGGTGGCCGGTGCCGCCATCCTCGTCTCCACCACCTCGCCCGCGCTTGCGCCCTGGACGCTCGATCCGACCGACCCGAGCGTCACTCTGGAAGATGTCGAGCGTGAGGTGATCCGCCGCTATCCCGTGCCGGACATCGTTCCCGCGACGCTTGCCGCCATGCTGTCCCGTGGCGAGGTCACGCTATTCGACGTGCGCACGCTGGAGGAATTCGAGGCCGGCCACCTGCCAGGCGCGATCCGGATCGAGCCCGGGAGTTCTGCCGCTGATATTCTCGCCGCTCATCGCGATAGACTGGGCAACGGGCCTGTCGTGTTCTACTGCTCGGTTGGGGTTCGCTCCTCGCAGATCATGTCGGCGACGCTTCGCCAGATTGCGCCCTATTCCCGCGCCGGCGCCTACAATCTGCGCGGCGGAGTGTTCCGCTGGACAGCAGAAGGCCGGACCTTGGTGAAGGGCGCGGCGCAGGGTGAGGCGCATCCATTCAACGAGAGCTGGGGCCAGCTTCTGGGTCGGACCGCCCCGCGCTGATGGCCGTCACTGATCTTGACTCACCGATGACGGGGCATGCCTCGCGCGGCCGCCGCGCGTTGATGCTGCCCGTCTCGCTTGGCCTTGCGGTCGCGGCGCAGACGGGTCTGGCCCTTGGCTATGGCTCCGCGCCGAGCACGGCGCGCGACCTGTGGTCGGTGGCGCTGGTACTGTGCCTCATGCTGGCGCTACCCAGCTTGGGCGTGATCTGGGCAACCTGGACCGCACGGGGCCAGAAAGCAGGCTGGCGTATGGGCCTGCTCATTGCGGGCGCAGGCGTATTGATGCGCGCGCCGTACTTCGGCGCCGGCCCGATGCTGGAAGACGATCATTTCCGCTATTTGCTGGACGGCGCGATGACTGCGCACGGCCTGAGCCCCTACGCGCACAGTCCGGCGGCGCTGCTCGACAGCACTGAAGGCGCATTGCGAAGCGTCGTCGAACCCGGCCGGAGCATGATCGCGGCGATCAACTTTCCCGAACTGCGCTCGATTTATCCGGGCGGCGCGCAGGCGCTGTTCGCCCTGGCCCATCTTGTCGCGCCCTGGAAGCTTGACGGACTGCGAGCCGTGATTGTCCTCGCGGAAGCGCTGACGGCCATGCTGCTCTGGCGCTGGCTGGTCTCTTCGGGGCGGCCGCCACAGCTCGTGGCGCTGTTCTGGTGCAATCCGCTGATGGCGTTCTGCCTGACCGGCCAGGCCCATATCGATGCGGCGCTCGGTCCGCCGATCCTGCTCGCCCTCCTCGCCGCTCGCCGGCGACAAGGCGCGCTCGCGGGGTTCGGCCTCGGCTTCGCGGTTGGCGTGAAACTCTGGCCGATCCTGCTTGCGCCGCTCCTCATGCGGGCGCTTTGGCCGGACCGGCGGGCGCTCGCATCATTCGCGGTGGCGCTTGGCTTGTCGACGCTGGCGCTGTGCGCTGCCCTGATGCTGGCCAGCCTCTCCGCCGATGCCGGTCTGATTGCTTATGCCTCCGGCTGGAGCGTGAACAACGGCCCTTACGCCTGGGCGTCCTATCTGTTCTTCCTGTTGTTCGGGCCGGGCGTGGGCGAAGGATTGCTACGCGCCATGGTCGTGCTGACCGCCTTGGGAGCCAGCATCGCCGTCGCTGCGCGCCCGTGCGACGACCGGGACGATCTCGCCGCCCGCGCGACCTTGCTTGCCGCTGCACTGTTCTACCTCTCGCCCGCCCAGTTTCCGTGGTACGCAGCCTGGTTTACGCCGCTGGCTGCGGCAAGCGGGTCGTGGGCACTCGCCGCCGCATCGATCGGGCTGCCGATCTATTACCTCTTCTTTCCGCTGGCAGCGATTGGCCTGCGCGACGTCCATGGCTACGGGCTGGCCTTCGCGCATCTGGCGCCGGTTCTGCTGACGGTCCTCCTGATGCGAACCCAAGCGCCAGCCGGAGCGCGCGCATGAGCCTGAACGGTTGGCGGATCGGCGTCGTCATTCCAACGCGCAACGAAGCGCAAGCGCTGCCGACCGTGCTGGCGGACATGCCCGAGTTCGTCGACGCCGTCGCTATCGGCGATTACCGCTCCACGGATGGCACGCCGGAGATCGGCCGGCGTCAAGGAGCGATCGTGGTCGAGGTCGAGCAATCCGGTTACGGTGCCGCCTGTCTCGCGGCGATTGCAGTCCTGCCGCCGGTCGACATCATCGTCTTCGTTGACGGCGATGCGGCGGACGATCTCTCCGGCATGGCGGGATTGGTCGCGCCCATCGTCGCGCAGCAGGCGGACTTCACCCTCGGCTCCCGCGCCCTCGGGCAACGAGAGGCCGGTGCACTCACGCCTCAGCAGGTGTTCGGCAACTGGTTGGCCTGCACGCTGATCCGGCTGATCTGGGGCGCGCGCTTCACCGATCTCGGCCCGTTCCGTGCCATCTCCCGCGCGGCCTTCGAGGGGCTCGCCATGGCAGACCCAAATTTTGGATGGACGGTCGAGATGCAGATCAAGGCCACGCGCAAGGGTCTGAGAACGATTGAGATCCCGGTCGACTATCGGCGCAGGGTCGGCGTCTCCAAGGTGTCCGGCACTCTCAGCGGTGCGGTGAAAGCCGGGATCAAGATCCTCTGGGTGATCGGGCGCGAAGCCATCCGTCCCGCGCGGCAGAATCTCCCATGACCGCTTCGCCCGAGCCGCTCGGTTTTGGATTGATGTGCAAGCCGCCGCGCCCGGGCGCGACCAAGACGCGGCTCGGGGCCACGATCGGGCCAGCCGCCGCCGCGATCCTGTCCCGAGCCTTCCTCGCCGATTGCGCGGGCGCCGCCCTCGATGCTGCAGGCGTGTCGGCGCTCGTGCCCATGGCCTTCTACCGCCCAGCCGACGGCGGCGACGAAGTTTCCGAGGTCCTGGGACCGCAGTGGCCCCTCTTCCATGCCGATGCGGGCGATCTTGGCGCGACCATGTTCGAGGTTCTGGGCCGCCTTCTGGCACATTGCCCGGCGGGCGCGATCATCATGGGCGCCGACGTGCCGCTGATCACGGCCGCCCACATCGCTGAGGCGGCAAGCTGCCTGCGCGAAGGAGACGAGCGTACCGTCGTCATGATTCCCAGCGTCGATGGCGGCTACTGCCTCCTGGGGTTGCGCTCGCTCGTCGCTGCTGCTCCCCTGCTCGAGCCCATGGCGTGGAGCACCGCCGCGGTTCTGCGCGAGACGCTCACCCGCGCCGAAGCCCATGGACTCAGGCCCGTCGTGCTGCCAGCGCAGCGCGATATCGACGACATCGATGGACTCAACTGGTTGAGGCTCGAGTTGGCGGCAAACCAGCAGGCCGCGCCCGCCACGCGAGCAGCGCTCGCTAGCCTTGAGAGTGTGTACACCGATCGCTGAGCATCGGATCCTGCTTGTTGGTGGCGGGCATCTCGCCGGGCTCTGCAGCCATGCCACGATGCAGATCGATCTCGAGCGGCCGGCTGCGCAAGTTGAGCTCACGCAGTTGGCGTGATGATTGTCAAGACCTTGCGAGGGCAAGGTGCGCTCCACTCCTCTGACAATCGGCTTTGCCGAGTAATCGACATAAGGTGCACACCGCCGATGCTCGACATCCTGTTTCCGTTCCTGGGTGGCCTGGGGCTTTTCTTGGTTGGCATGATGCTCCTCTCTCAAGGGCTGATTGCCTTCGGTGGCGACCTCATCAAGCAGGCCCTCGCCCGTTTCACCGGCACCCCAACCAAGGCTGTGATCTCCGGCACC
>JBIKTA010000216.1:0-5162 GCA_044348315.1 Burkholderiaceae bacterium
TTGATCGGGACACCGGCGTCCATCAGTGCGAGGCAGCCGCCGCAGACCGAGGCCATCGAGGACGAACCATTGGACTCGGTAATCTCGGAGACGACCCGCAGTGAATAGGCAAACTCGGAGGCCGGCGGCAGCAGCGGTCGGATCGCCCGCTTGGCCAGATTGCCGTGGCCAATCTCGCGGCGCTTGGGCGAACCCATGCGGCCCGTTTCGCCTGTGGCAAACGGCGGCATGTTGTAGTTGAACATGAAACGCTCGCGATACTCGCCGGTGATCGCGTCGATGATCTGCTCATCGCGGGAGGTGCCGAGCGTCGCGGCAACGAGGGCCTGCGTCTCGCCACGCGTGAAGAGCGCCGACCCGTGAACCCGCGGCAAGACCGAGGTGCGGATCGCGATCGGACGGATCGTACGGGTGTCGCGCCCGTCGATACGCGGCTCGCCCGAAAGAATCTGACCACGGACGATGCGCGACTGCAGTTCGAAAAGGATGTTGCCGATCTCGTTGGAATCGGGTGCGGATTGACCGGCCGCCGCGGCCTCGGCAGCGATGCGCTCGGCCACACCCTTTTCAACGTTGCGAACGAGGGTCGTCCGCGCCTGCTTGTTGCGCTCCTGGTAAGCGGCATGCATATCCGCTTCGGCGAGTTCGGTAATCCGGGCAACCAGCGCCTGATCGCGCGCCGGCGGCTGCCAATCCCACTCGGACTTACCCGCCATCTCGACGAGTTCGTTGATCGCCTCGATCACGGCCTGCATCTGCTGGTGGCCATAGACCACTGCGCCGAGCATGACCTCCTCCGATAGTTCGCTGGCTTCCGACTCGACCATCAGCACAGCCGCATCCGTCCCCGCCACGACCAGATCGAGCTGCGAGCGTGTCATCTCGGAAGCGGTCGGATTGAGACGGTACTCACCGTCGATCCAGGCCACCCGCGCGGCACCGATCGGACCATTGAAGGGAATGCCGGAAATGGCGAGCGCCGCCGAAGCGCCGATCATCGCCGGAATGTCGCTGTCGACCTCAGGATTTTGTGACAGCACCTGAAGCGCGACCTGGACTTCGTTGTAGAAGCCATCCGGGAAGAGCGGACGCAAGGGCCGGTCGGTCAGACGCGCAATCAGCGTCTCGCGCTCGGTGGGGCGACCTTCGCGCTTGAAGAAACCACCCGGGATGCGGCCCGCGGCATAAAACTTCTCGATGTAATCGACAGTCAGCGGGAAAAAATCCTGACCGGGCTTGGGCGAACGGGCGGCCACCACCGTCGCGAGCACAACCGTGTCATCCATGGTCACCAGCACCGCTCCAGTCGCCTGGCGGGCAATCTCGCCGGTCTCGAGCGTCAGGGTGTGACCACCCCACTGAAAGGTCTTCTTTGCAATCTCAAACACTTTAGTCGTCCTTTAAACGAAAAACCCGCAAGTTTTGTTGCGGGTTTGCAGGAAGCTCAGCCGCGCAGGCCTAGCCTGGCGATCAGCGAGCGGTAGGTCTCGGGGCTCTTGCCCTTCAGATAGTCGAGCAACTTGCGCCGACGGCTGACCATGCGCAGCAGACCGCGGCGGGAATGATGATCCTTGATATGAGTCTTGAAGTGCCCAGTGAGCTCGGCAATGCGAGCCGAGAGCAATGCAATCTGCACTTCGGGCGAACCGGTGTCGGCCTTGGCGCGCTGGTAATCAGCGACGATCTTGGACTTGTCGATATGCGCTACGGACATGGTGATTCCCTCTGAAAACCCGCTGCTCGAGGCGACGGGATGAACTTGCGGCATCGCCGGGAAGCGGGCCGTGCTGGGCTCCGGGTTTTTAGCCCGGAATCGAGCATTATAGTGACAAAGGACGGTCGAGTCGAGGCAAGCAGCCCGGCCGGCGCCGCAAGCGCTCAGGTCCCGCAGAAGGTCTGGTAGGGAACGACCGAAGGCGGGGCTGGCTGCGCAAAGGCGGCCCACTCTGTTCCACGATCGCGATAGGGCTCGCGCACGACCTCCAGAAGGCGCTCAAAGGAAGCACGATCGCTCCGTTCAGTCCAAGCCGTCAGCGCCGCCTCAACCAGATGGTTGCGAGGCACGTACACCGGGTTGACGGCTGACATGGTGGCGAGCGCAGCCGCCTCGCCCCCGGCCTGCAGCCGAACGCGAGCGTGCCACATCCCAAGCCAGGGACGACTCGCAGGCGGGCCCTCCCAGCTTGAAGACCCCTGCGCGAGGGTGTGCGCAAGCGCGATAAAGGTGTTCGAATAGTCGGCGCGGGACTCACGCATCCAGGCAAGCAGCGAGTCAACCAACGGGGCGTCTCCCTCCTGCGGCGCATCGGCCAGTCCGATCTTGGCCCGCATCATCGCGGCAAAACGACGCTCGTAGCGCTCTGAAAATCCGCCAATCGCGGCCTCGGCCAGCTCAAGCGCGCGATCGCTGTCCGGGTCGATGACCGGCAACAGCGCCTCAGCAAGCCGTGCAAGATTCCACTGGGCAATCGCGGGCTGATTGCCCCATGCGTATCGTCCCGCATGATCGATCGAACTGAACACGGTTCGCGGATCGTAGGCATCGACAAACGCACACGGGCCGTAGTCGATGGTTTCCCCCGAAATCGTCATGTTGTCGGTGTTCATCACGCCGTGGACGAAGCCCACGCGCATCCAGTGCACGATCAGTTCAACCTGGCGGCCGATCACCGCTTCGAGCAGCGCCAGCGCCGGACGATCGGCCACATCGAGGCCCGGGTCATGCCGATCGAGCGCATAACGGACCAGCGCAGCGAGCGCTTCATCATCACGCCGCGCCGAAGCGTACTGAAACGTACCCACGCGAAGATGGCTCGCGGCAACGCGGGTTAGCACCGCGCCGTCCAGAAGATCCTCACGGTACACCGGATCACCGGTTGCGACCACAGCCAGACTGCGCGTGCTGGGTACGCGCAACGCGTGCATCGCCTCGCTGATCAAATACTCCCGCAGCATTGGACCGAGCGCCGCCCGGCCATCGCCCCGGCGCGAGAAGGCGGTCTGCCCCGAACCCTTCAACTGAACGTCGGTTCGGCTGCCGTCTGGCCTCAGGTGCTCGCCCAGCAGCAGTGCTCGGCCATCGCCCAGCATCGCGAAATGGCCGAACTGATGACCCGCGTAGGCCTGTGCAATCGGCAGGGCGCCCTGCGGCAAACTGGCGCCAGAGAGTTGCGCCGCGATCGTCTCGGGATCCACACCCTCCGCACCGAGGCCCAGTTCGCGGGCCAGCCCTTCGTTGAAGATCAGCAGGTTCGGCTTGCTCGGACGAGCGGGAGACTGTCGGCTGAAAAAAGCCTCGGGCAGCCGCGCGTAGCTGTGGTCAAACCGCCATTGAAGATCAGTCATGGGCAGGGTCCCGGTGGGCTGTCGGCGGTGCTGCGAGCGAGACCGTTGTCACCGGTAACCCGGCAGATCACGGTCAACGATCCGCATCATCGCCTCGAAAAAGAGCCGATCACGTTCGGCGGGACTGTGGGTCTCGCGCTCAGCCGGAGCGAGGACCTGGGCGATGATTTCCGGTGCGAGCACTTCAAGCTCGCGGCCGGTGGACATCGCGAGCATCTGCGTACGGCACACCCGCTCCAGGCGATACAGCCTTCGGTAGGCCTGGGCAATCGTATTGCCCGTGACGAGCACGCCGTGATTCTTCATGAAAACAATCGGTTTGCCGCCCATCAGCGCAGCCAGGCGCTCGCCCTCCTCGGGGGTGTCTGCGGTGCCCGCATAGTGATCGTCGTAGGCGATCAGGTGGTGGACGAATACAGCGCTCTGGCTGGCCGGCAGCAGGCGATTGTCCCTCAGCATGTTCAGGGCGACCGCCCAGGGCTGATGGGTGTGGAGAACGACAGGCGCGCCGGTGATCCGATGCACGGGCGCGTGGATGCACCAGGCCGAGAGCTCGACCACGCCCTCGCCCTCGACACAGCGCCCCTGGTCATCGAAGACGATCAGATCGTCCGCACGCGCTTCAGACCAGTGCTGCCCGAACGGCAGCACCAGGTAGCGACCAGGCGCTCCCGGCAATTGCACGGTGAAATGATTGTCGATGCCCTCTTCGAGTTCGTGCAGCACCGCCATGCGCAAGGCGGCCGCGAGCTGAACACGCAGCTCCCGGACCGGATCGGGGCGGGAAACGACTCCCAGACTGTGGACACTCATGGGCGATGCTCCAGGGGATGATCAGACAGCCTGCGGATTGACCCGCTCGACGTTGCTTTGCAGCTTGTTGAGCGCATTGATATACGCCTTGGCCGATGCCACGATGATGTCGGGATCGGCGCCTACGCCGTTGACGATTCGCCCGCCCTTGGACAGCCTGACCGTCACCTCACCCTGCGACTCGGTGCCCGTTGTGATTGCGTTGACCGAATAGAGCAGCAACTCCGAGCCCGAAGCCACCTGGGCCTCGATCGCCCTGAGCGTCGCATCGACGGGCCCATTGCCGTCGGCGCGCTGGCGGGACTCGCGACCGGCGATCGACAGGGTCACCTCGGCATGCGGCCGCTCGCCTGTTTCCGATGCCTGTGACAACGAGACCAGCTTGAAGTGCTCATGATCGGGGGTCACCGACTCATCGGAGAACAGCGCCTGAATGTCCTCGTCGAAGATCTCGCTCTTGCGGTCTGCCAGATCCTTGAACCGCATGAACGCAGCATTCAAGTCGGTCTCGGAATCAACCGGGATACCGAGCTCGAGCACGCGCTGCTTGAAAGCGTTGCGCCCAGAAAGCTTGCCCAGCACGATCTTGTTGGCCGTCCAGCCCACATCCTCGGCGCGCATGATCTCGTAGGTGTCACGCTGCTTGAGCACGCCATCCTGGTGAATCCCCGAAGCATGCGCAAAGGCATTGGCACCCACGACCGCCTTGTTGGGCTGAACCGGAAAGCCGGTGATGCCCGAGACGAGCTTGGAGGCCGGCACGATCTGCGTCGTGTCGATACCAACATCGAGACCGAAGAAATCGCGACGGGTCTTGACGGCCATCACCACTTCCTCGAGCGAAGTGTTGCCCGCCCGCTCGCCCAGGCCATTGATCGTGCACTCGACCTGGCGCGCGCCGCCTATCGTCACACCAGCCAGCGAATTGGCGACCGCCATGCCGAGGTCATTGTGGCAGTGAACCGACCAGACGGCCTTGTCACTATTGGGAACGCGCTCACGCA
>JBIKTA010000217.1:0-5142 GCA_044348315.1 Burkholderiaceae bacterium
CCGGGCTGTTTTCGAATGACGCAATCATGTGGGAGGGGCCGCTTCGTGCCTGGGTCACCTCAGACCAGAGCGACATGATCACGGGCTGGCACCTCACCAACCGTTTCGCGCTGATCGGACTCATCGCCCTGCATCTGCTCGCGATCATCTGGTGGCGTCTGCGCCATGGCAAGCGCTTGACCCGCGCAATGGTCACCGGGGACGCTGAATGGATTTCGCCCGCAACCGAGGCCGCGCGCGACGACGCGGGCATGCGGATCCGGGCGCTTGTGGTCCTGGCGATTTGCGCGGGCGTGGTCGGTTATATGGTTCGTTAGAGAAACGAGCTTCTGTTTTCTCAGCGGACCTGCCGGAATTTTTCGTGACAGTCGCGGCAGGCCTGAGAGGTCGGACCGACCTGAGCGCGGAGGCTGTCGAGTGATCCCGCTGCGCTTGCGAGCTTCGCTGTCTGGGCCTTGAGCGCCTGCTGCAGGCGGGCAAAATCGTCTGCGTCCTTCCAGGGGTCGCCCTTGACCTTGGCCGCACCCGTGTTCGATCCGGGCGGGAAGGCATCCCAGGGGAGATGCGCCAACGTGTCGACCGCACGGGCGGCAGCCTGGGCGGTTGCCGCGTCAAAGGGGGCTTTGCCCTGAGCCATTGCAGCGAGCCGGCCCATCTGATTCGACATCACGAAAAACGCTGACTGCCTATATTTGATCGCGTCTTCGACGCGCGAAAATTGGGCGTTCGCCGGAGCCGCTGCGATGCAGGCTGCGCCCGCGAGCAGCGTTGCAAGGTATTTGGACAGGGATTGCTTCATCACTGGTTGCTCCTTGATTGAGGATTGTGAGCAGAGACTGCGTTTGAGCTTAGCAGTGCATTTCGAGCGGCGCGGTGACAACAGAGCAATTCGTGTGTGATTAGGGATCGGTGCTGCGTGTCCAGGTGCCAGGCCTCGCTCAGCCGCAGTCGCGCTCAGACGCGCCTGCTCAGTGTCGCCGCCAGGCCGATGTAGGCCTGGGGCCGCTAGGTTTTGGACGCGCCGCCATGGAAGTCAAGATCAAGCCTCGCGTAGAGCTCCTCAGGTGCGTGATGGCGTCGCATCAGTTCGACCATCAGGCCACATAGGCGCGACTCGACGACCGGATCCCGCAATGGATTGAGTTGGCGGGGATCAGCTTCCGTGTCGTAGAGCACCGTGTTGCAGTCCGCATAGAACCCGGGGGCAAGCCAACGCGTGGGGGATTTGTCGGTGCCGGGTACTCGCAAGAGGGGGACGTTCTTTGTGAACGGGAGCGGGGCGCTCAGTGTTGCAGCAGCGAGTTCCGCCGTGCCAAATCGAGTGGTCATGTGCGTCGGCATCAGCGTGTATTGATAGATGCCTCCGGCTGACGTCTCTTTTGGGTAGCGAAAATAGGTATGCCGCCCATCCGTCAGGTTGACGGCGGCGCCCCAGTGACCGAACAGCACGGCTTCGTGGACCTTGGCATTCGGGAATTCAAGACTGTGTAGCAGGGAACGTCCCATCACATCTGCAGGAGCAGACACACCAAAGAAATCGAGCAGAGTCGGCATCAAATCGGGAGTCTGGGTCAGGGCAGAGCGGCGGGTGCCGCCTGCCTGCGCGTGCCCAGGATGGTGGATGAAGAGTGGAATATGTGCGACCTCTTGGTAAACCGGCATGCGCACCTTGGCCCACCAGTCGTGCTCGCCCAGGAGAAAGCCATGATCGGTGGTCACGATCAGCGCCGTGTCCTCCCAGAGCTGATGGCGGTCAAACTCATCCAGCAGTCGGCCCAGTTGCTCGTCGCAAAAGGCGAGTAGCGCCAGGTAATTTGCACGCAGTTCGGCACACTCCTCTGGGGCTTGGGTCACGCGAGCGTAGGGCGGCCAATCGAGAATCGGACCGCGATAGTGGGTTGGGAGCTTGTCACGCAGACGTGCGGGCGCGAAAAATGGCTCATGCGGATCAAAGGTTTCAATTTGCAGCAGCCAGCCATCAGCATCCCTGTTCCGATCTAGAAAATCGAGACCTGCTGTGAAGCACTGGTGGGACGGGAAATCCTCGTCCTTGCGGATGAACTCCCGGTTGATCATGTGGATTCGGTACTTGCTGCGCAAGTCTTCGCTGTACTGGAGAGAATGGTAGAGGCTGCGCAGCCGCTCCCAAGGTGGCACGACCATCGCTTTCCAGGGGTCGGCCTCCTGTCCGCGGACAAAGTCGTAGGTGGCGTAACGGTTGTGGTATGTCGCTCCGCCGTCCTCCCAATAATGATAGTGATCCGAGACCAGGTGCGCATAGACGCCGTTTTCGCCCAGTATCTCGGGGAAAGAGTCGTCAAAGGGTTCCAGCGGTCCCCATGATCGGTGCATGAAACTGAGCCGTCCGGTATGCAGGTCCCGGCGTGCGGGCATGCAGGGGAGACTTCCGACGTAGTGCCGATCGTAGGTGACGGAACGCCGCGCCAGGCGCGCAAAATTGGGCGTCAGAGCAAGATCGCCGCCATAAGGCGACAAGGCGCCTCGAATCAGGGTATCAAAGAGTACGAAGACAGCTCGCATCGTTACGCCTCCGCCACGATCGGGGGTGGGACTACTTGACGGCCCCACCGCCCAGGCCGCTCACGATTCGCCCCTGAATAGGGAGGAACAGTGCAACCGTAGGGACCGTCGCGATCACCGATGCAGCCATGACGAGCCCCCACTCCGGAGCGCCGTCGCCAAAATAGTTCTGCAGCAAGAGCGGCATGGTCTTGAGCGATTCGTCCGATAGAAAGGCAAGCGCGAACAGGTATTCACCCCAGCAGACCAGAAAACAGTGGGTCGCCGTTGCGATCACGCCAGGCAGCATGACGGGCAGGATGACTTTTCCGAGAATCTGGAAGTGAGTCGCACCATCGATCAGGGCAGCCTCGTCGAGACTTCGTGGAATGCCCTGCAGGTAGCCAACCAACATGTAGATGGAAAAGGGAATGGTGACTGCGACGTAGGCGGCTACCAGACCGATCCAATTGTCGAGCAAACCGATTCGGGCAAACCAGATGAAGAGCGGTGTAACGAGCACGATCCAGGGAAAAGTCTGCCCCAGCAAAACGGTCTGAAAGAGTTGCTTCCGTCCCTTGAATGACATCCGCGAAAAGGCATACGCTGCGGTGACCGACACGAAGGTCGACACCAGGACAGCTGCAATGCAGACCACGAAGCTATTGATCAGGGCCTGCGTGAACCCCGATTCGAAAAGGTGGACGTAGTTCTGAAACGTATAGACGCCTACGCCCTTGGCAAACATGGTTTCGGGGGTCTTGAACGAAGCGAGCAGGATCCAGATCCCAGGATAAAGAAAGAAGACCAGACACAGCAGGGTGAATCCAAGGATCAGCAACTCGGAGCCGAATCGCAAACCCAAGAGGCGACCGATCACGAATTGGGAGTCGCGGGCTGCAAGACTCATCGGAGTACATCCTTGAATTCACGGGCCGCAACGACCCGAAGGTAGATGACGCCGAACACCAGCATCGCAGCGGCCATCACGACGCCCATCGCAGAGCTGAAGCCCATACGCCCGTCGATGAATGCCTTGATGTAGACATCGGTTGCCATTACGTTCGTCAGGAAACCGGGCCCGGCACCTGTGGTCAGCCAGACGTAGACGAAGTTGTTGAAGGTCCAGAAGGTCGACATCAGCACCATCACGATGATGGCGGGCTTCAGATGCGGCAGATGAATGAATCGCGCCACCTGCAGGGCTGTTGCGCCATCCATCTCTGCGGCTTCGATCAGTTCGTCGGGCACCGACTGCAAGGACGCGACAAAGCTGAGCGTGACAAGCGGCAGCGTGTTCCATATGACGATCAGCAGGATCACCGGCCAAACCCAGTGGGCGCTTCCTAGAAATGCGATCGGTTCTCTGATCAGGCCCATACCGAGCAAGGCCTGATTGATGTCCCCTACCCGAGGGTCCAGCAGCCACTTGAAGATGATGATCGATACGATGGGTGGCGTCGCCCAGGGGACAATCAGCGCGAGGCGCGCGAAGGTCTTGAGCCGGTAGCGGGCGATGGTCCGACTATGCAGTGCGAGCGCAAGCCCGAGCCCGATCAGAATGCGCAACGCCACGCCGACGAAGGTCAACCAGAAAGCCGTATTCCAGAGTACCCGGCCGAACTCGGGGCTGGTGAAGAGTTCGAAGTAATTGGCGCTGCCGACGTAGTTCCCCCCTTGCCGAAGCTGAAAAAGACTGGTGTCGGTCAGGCTGTTCTGAATGTTGAAGACGATCGGGTAAATGTAGAAGCATCCCAGCAGCAAAAAGGCAGGAGCAAGCGCGCACCATACAAACCGGCGGTTTTTCATTCGCCTCGCCCCTGCGTCCGATCACTTCTGGTGTTTTGCGAGCTCGGCGTTCAGGAGAGCGACGAACTCCTGGGCAGCCTGCTCGGCGGTCTTCTGCCGAATGAATACCGAGCCGGCCGAGCGACCGGACGCGTTCCACATGAATGGAATGCTGACCGGCCCGATTGCGTAGGGCCCCCAGCTGCGCGCAAGCAATAGCTGCTCCCGGAAGCCTTCCATGCCAGGCCCGAACTGCTGCGTACGGACCGCCTCGAGCTGCGAGGGGGTGTAGCCGGTCAGATGCTTGGTGAAAGTGGGCTCGGGTTGCGTGAGGAACTGCACCAGTTTCCAGGCAGCGTCAACATTCTTGGTGTTAGGGGCCAAGGCCACCATGCGCCCCCCAAAATGGGTCGTCGAGGGCTTGATGTCTGCGGGGTGCAAGGCGGTGCGGAAAGGGTTGGGCTTGCCGGGATGACGCTTGTTCCAGGTATCCAGTACACGGGCCGCTGTGAAATCGGCCATGCTGGCCATTGCGAAGTCGCCATTGACGAGCCCTTCCACCATCTCAGGTGACCCGAAGCTGCAACTCGAAGCCATCGAAGGCGGATTCAAACCGTCTTTCACGTAGGTGTTGAAATAATTGAAGGCGTCGGCCACCTGCTCGGCATTGATGCTGATCCGGAATTTGCCGTTCGGTGCCTCTTCGACCAGATTGACGCCCTTTGACCACCAGTAGAAGTTCAGATAAAACCAGATCGCTGGCGTGCCGCAGCTGCCGGTCGGAAACCCGAACCCCTGTTTTCCTGTGCGTTCGCGGATGGTGCGACTCATCGC
>JBIKTA010000219.1:0-5141 GCA_044348315.1 Burkholderiaceae bacterium
GATCCGAGCCGACAACTCGGCGAGGTCAGCATGAGATCGAGCAGCACCAGATCGAACGCGGCGGCCTCGCACGCTAAGGCGGCGGCATCGAGACGTTGGACCCAGTCCACAGAATGGCCATCGCCATTGATCTGATCCCGCACGGCCGCGCCGAGAACTCGATCGTCCTCAATCAACAAGATTCGCATGGACCTTCCGCCGTCATCGCACGCCGACCGATCGAGCACCTTACAGGAATCTGACGACGTTCTTGTCTGTCGTTCAGGTTGCGGTCAGCTGGGTGGTTCATCCTTGATGGGTCAATGTTAAAGGAGCGCTTCGATGAAATCATCTCTACCGATTGCTGTCGTAGTCGGGCTCACCGCATCAGGCGCGGCGCTCGCCAGCGACCGCTGTCGCAGCCCCATGGCGGACTGGCAACCACGCGAGGTCGTGACCACGCATGTTACGGAGTTGGGTATCGGCATCGAACGGCTGCGCATCGACGATGGATGCTACGAGGTGCGTGGCCGAGACCGCGACGGCAACAGGATCGAACTGACGCTCGACCCCGCAACACTCGCCTTGCTGCAACTCAAGATTCGGTTCCGCGCAGAGGCAAACCCCGCTCGATATCTGCCAGGCGCGAGAAAACAGGTCAGCCAGTCGGAACGCACGAATGCCGGGGAATCGACGGCCAGGCCCGTATCGACCGTCAGGTCCGCATCAACGCCCCGCGCCGAAATCAACTGAAGGTGCCACCATGCGAATGATCGGCCCGCTATTGGCCACACTCGCCGTGCTCGCGGCGGCGATCATGAGTCTGCAGGCCTATGGCCCGTTCGGAACGGACCATGCAGTGGGCATCGCGCTAGGTGCCGCGTCGATCGCCGCGATGAGCATGACCCTGATCCTGGCGACTCGGCCGCGCGTACTCGAACCCCTGTTTGGCGGCCTTGATCGGATGTACGCAGCCCACAAATGGCTGGGTATTGCAGCACTCGCACTGATGATCGGGCACAACACCCTCGAACCCGAACTCGAGGCCTTCGTTCGAGAGACGCGGCTGGGTCAGGTCGCATCGGATCTCGGCGAACTGGCCCTCAACGGCTTCATCGGGCTGATCCTGATCAGCTGGATCAAGCGGATTCCATTTACCCAGCTGGAACTGCCCTGGCCGCTTTGGCGTTTCACCCACCGCTTCACCGGCGTGTTGTTTGCCATGGCCGCATTCCATCAACTGGCCATTGACCAACCTGAGGGCCTCGACGGAGCGCTGACCCTGTATCTGAACGCGCTCTCTCTGACCGGTCTCGCGGCCTGGGTCTTCACGCAGTTCATTGCGCCTTCGCTGAGATCCCGCACTTTCGTTGTGGAAGACATCATCAGGCAAGGATCAGTGACCGAGCTGTCGCTGCGCCCCGAAGGACGCCCCATGCGCTGGAAGCCTGGCCAGTTCGCCTTCGTTTCGGCGTCGCAGGCCAGCACGGGCGAAGCGCATCCTTTCACCATCGCTGGCGCCCCAAACCCGACGGGCAGTCTGCGCCTTGGGATCAAGGCACTCGGTGGCTGGACGCGGCGGCTGCCCGAGCGTCTGAGGACGGGGCAGCGGATCCGGGTCGAGGGCCCCTACGGACGCTTTCTGTTCCGCAAGCGGGTGCCACGCCAGATCTGGCTGGCCGCGGGCATCGGCATCACGCCTTTTCTGGCATGGGCTGAAGCGCTTGGGCCCGCAAACCGGACGCAGATCGTGCTGGTCTGGTCCGTGAGCACGCGAGCAGAGGCCTTCGCCTCAGACCGACTGGCTTCGGTAGCCGCTCGTCAGCCCGGGTTCGCCGTGCACATCGTCGTGAGCGCGGAGGAAGGACGACTTTCCGCACAAACGCTGACGGCACTTGCGCCCTTCTCCCCCCGCCAGGCCGAACTCTTTTACTGCGGCCCGAAGGGCTTGCGCGAGGCCATCGTTTCCGGACTGAAAGCCCTGGGCGAAAGCCCCCGTCGCGTGCACCACGAAGCCTTTGAACTGCGATGAAGCAGGCCCCACTCAAGGAGAACTCGATCATGAAACCTTATCTTTCCGCTCTCGCCCTGTCCGCCGCGCTCGCGCTTGCCCCCATCGCCCACGCGCGTCCGGTGACCTTTCAGACAACGCTCAAGCAATACAGCGGGAACGGTGCCTATCTGGTGCTCTACCTCACCGACGCACAAGGCGCCTACGTGCGAACCCTGTGGGTGGCGGGAGAGAAGTCCAAGTATTACAAGCATCTCACCGACTGGCACAAGGCGACCGGTGGCAAGGCCTCGGAGATCAATGGCCTCACCGGGGCCAGCGTGGGCGCAGGCCGGACGCTGAAAGTCACCGTCGATCTCGAGCAGGCCTTGTTCGATGCTGGCTACACGGTCAATATCGACGCGGCGGTAGAAGACCTGCGAGACAGTCCACGCGAGATCTCGGTGCCACTCACCCAGGCAGGCAGCGGACAGACCGTCGCCGGTCGACGCTACATCGCCGGATTCTCATACGGCCTCTGATCGGACACCCGGGCCGATCCATGATCCGCATCCTTCACAGGTGGCCAGGCCTCGTCCTGGGCGCCCTGCTGATCGTCACCGTGCTGAGCGGTGCCGTGCTGTCGATTTTCCCGATTCTCGATGCCACCAAGGCGCCGCATCTCGACCGCAGGCTGACGGTCGCCGAACTGGCACAACGTGTGCAGGTGCACCATCCCGGTCTCGAGCAGATCACGCGGAGCGCATCCGGACAGATCAGCGCCTGGTGGTTTGATGACGGCCAACCCGGCTCGGCGATGGTCGACCCTGCGAGCGGACGCGACCTCGCCTCGGCCGATCCCGACCCCGTTCGCCGCTGGCTGACGCACCTGCACCGATCGATCTTCCTTGGCGATGCGGGGCGGATCGCGACCGCGGTCGGCGCGGGGGCGATGCTGGTGCTCGCGCTCTCCGGTGCCGTGCTTGTGGCGCGTCGGACCGGGGGATGGCGGCGGTGGTTCACGCGCCTGCGCGGCCCCCTGGCCGGAAGGCTACACACAGAGATCTCGCGGGCCGCCGTCTTCGGGCTTGTGCTGTCTTCCCTCACGGCATTGTGGATGTCGGCCGAAACCTTCGAGTTCGTCTCGGTCGAGGCTGAGCCGCCCTCCGCCACGTTCGAGGCGAGCGGTGCGACACGACGCGCGGTGGGCGATCTGGACGCCCTGCGTGCGATTCCCGCCACCGACTTGCGGGCGCTCAGTTTTCCCGCGCCCGACGATCCACAAGATGTGTTCACCCTCAAAACGCACCAAGGCATGGGGTATGTCGACCCGGGGACGGGCAAGTTGCTGACCTGGGAAGGGCTGACGCCCTTGCAGCGCTTCTCGGAAACCGTTGAATTGGTCCATACCGGTCAGGGCGCCTGGCTGCTTGGGGCCGTTCTGGGCCTGATGGGCTTGAGCGTACCGGCGCTTGCAGTCACCGGCCTGATCGTCTGGCGCTCTGGGCGACGAGGGCGACCGCGGCTGAGAAACAATGCACCTGCGGGGCAAGCCGATACGATTGTGCTGGTCGGATCCGAGTCCGGCAGCACCTGGGGATTTGCTGCCACCCTGGCCCAGGCATTGCGCGATGCCGGACTATCGGTATGCGTGGCGCCCATGTCAGATTTCGCGCCAACGACGTATCGGAACGCCAAGCGCGTGCTGATCCTCGCCGCCACCTACGGCGAGGGGGACGCGCCGAGTTCAGCCCGAGGGTTCATCGAAACACTGCGCGCACTCAAGGACGCGCCCCGAGCCCCCTTGGGCGTCTTGGGCTTCGGCGACCGCAGCTTCCCGGCCTACTGCGCGTTTGCCAAAGCGGTGTACGACGCCGCCGTCAAAAAGGGCTGGTCCACCCTGTTGCCCTTGGACACCATCGACCGCCAATCTCCGCAAGACTTCGCGCGTTGGGGTCGGATACTGGGACGGGCGCTCGAGATCGAACTGGAGCTTGTCCACCAGCCCGTTGTCCCCGCGACAGAACGGCTGACCCTGCTGGAGCGTCGAGACTATGGGGCTGCCGTTCAAGTCCCGATTTCAATCCTGCGCTTTGCCTTGCCGAAAGCGAGCCCGTGGCAGCGACTGGCGGGCAGCGGATTCACTCGATTTGAGCCGGGCGACCTGATGGGCGTCGTGCCAGAGGGATCTCCGGTGCCGCGGCTCTACTCGCTGGCATCAGGCGCTCGCAACAGATTCATAGAAATCGTGGTGCGCAAGCACGAGGGGGGGCTGGCCTCCGAACAGTTGTGCGCATTGACGCCGGGTCAGACCGTGCGCGCCTTCCTTGAGCCTCATCCAGCCTTTCATTTGGGTCGTAGCTCCACGCCGCTCATCCTGATCGGTGCAGGCACGGGCGTGGGGCCACTGGCAGGGTTCATTCGGAACAATTCGACGCGTCGCCCGATTCACCTGTTCTTCGGACTCCGGGATCCTGACAGCGACTTTCTCTATGGCGAGGAATTGTCGCAATGGGCCTCAGAGGGAAAACTGACCGAGCTTTCAATCGCGGTCTCGCGCGGCAAACATCCGCAATACGTTCAGGACGTGGTGAGGCAGGCTGGGCCCCGCATCGCCCAGGCGATCGGTCTGGGCGCACGCGTCATGGTGTGCGGCGGCCGGGACATGGCACGGGGGGTCGAAGCCGCCTTGCGTGACGAGCTCGAGCCGGCAGGCGTCACGCCGGCCGCACTGCGAGCGGCCAATCGGTATGTCGAAGATATATACTGAAACGGTCCGCCACGCGCTGAGCGGCACCACCATGGGCACCCGCTGGTCGGCACTGTTCTTTGCTCCGCCCGCGATCGATATCGTGCGGGTGCAAAGTGCCTTGCAGCGCGCGGTCGACGAGGTGGACGCGCAGATGTCGACCTGGTCGTCGGACAGCGATCTGATGCGGATGAACGCGGCCCCCGTTGGCCTATCGGTCCTGGTTCCCCATCATCTCGCCCGCGTACTGTCGCTCGGGCTGGCCATCGGCCGAGCGTCGGGCGGCGCCTTTGATATCGGGCAGGGCGACGCCGTGCAGGCATGGGGATTCGGTCCGGATGAAGCCGATGTCACACGCATCCGCTTGGCGATGGCTGCACCAAGACGACCTGCGCACGAACTGCTCGAGATCACGGGCCCATT
>JBIKTA010000218.1:0-5141 GCA_044348315.1 Burkholderiaceae bacterium
CCTGCACCGCCTCCGCTTCGCCCAGCGACGCTCCGAGTCCGCGTGCGGCCTCATCGAGCATCGCGGCGATCCGTTCGCGCCGTAGCGCGAACGATGCAAGTACGCGGCCCTCGCTTTCCAGCACGGTCTCGTAGCCCATGGGGTCGTCGATCGCAATCGATCGAGCACCTTGGAAGCGATGACCCTCGGTGATCCGGTCAGCGCGCAGGCCCAGCACGCTCGCGGGCAAAACCCGGTCGCCATGGAGCACGATCAGACGGTGCGCCGGGCGGACGAAGCTGACTGTGGTCTGGCCGTCGGCGAGCTGGTATTGCATCAGCTTCGGGATCGGCAGTTGCCCGATGGCCTGCGCGAGCATGTCATCGATGGCTTCGTCCAGACGGACGCCCGGGGCGACACTGCGCCAGAAGAAGCACTCCTGCTTGCCGTCACTGGCCCGCGTGAGGGATTCAACGGGTGCGTGCTGTCGCTCAGCCCATTTGAGCAAGGCCTGAGTGGGTTGGCCTGCCTCGTCCAGGCCCACCTTGACCGAAGGTCCTTTGACCTCGATGGTCCGAGGGGGGGCTTCAGCCAGCACGGGATTCACGCGGACTGCGAGTCGCCGCGGGCTCGCGAAGGCTTCGATCCGGGCCTCATTCGAGATGAGCCCTCGCGACGACAGGCCTTTCGCGCAGGACTCGGCAAAGGCCTCGCTCAGGCGCTCGAGCGCTTTCGGGGGCAACTCTTCGGTGAGCAGCTCAATCAGCAGGGGGGCGCTCATCGTTCAGGCCTCCTGCCGCTCGAGCATCGGGAAACCGAGCCGCTCGCGCGATTCGAGGAAGGACTGCGCCACCGCCCGGGCCAGCTGCCGGACCCGACCGATGTAGGCGGCGCGCTCGGTGACCGAGATCGCGCCCCGGGCGTCCAGCAGATTGAAGGTGTGCGAGCACTTCATCACCATTTCGTAGGCGGGCAGTGCGAGCTGGGCCTCGATCAGCTTGCGTGCCTCGGCCTCGAACTCGCTGAAATGCCGAAACAGCATCTCGGCGTTCGCGTGCTCGAAGTTGTAGGTCGATTGCTCGACCTCGTTTTGGTGGAAGACATCCCGATAGCTGATGTGCTCGGTCCAGCGGAGGTCATAGACGCTCTGGACGCCCTGGAGATACATCGCCAGGCGCTCGAGACCATAGGTGATTTCACCGGTGATCGGTTGGCATTTGAGTGAGCCGACTTCCTGAAAATACGTGAACTGCGTGACCTCCATGCCGTTCAGCCAGACCTCCCACCCCAGGCCCCAGGCACCAAGGGTGGGCGACTCCCAGTCGTCCTCGACGAAGCGCACATCGTTGGATTTCAGATCGATACCGAGCGCCTCGAGCGAGCCCAGATACAACTGCAGGATGTCGGGCGGGGACGGTTTCAGCACCACCTGATACTGGTAGTAGTGCTGGAGGCGGTTGGGATTGTCGCCATAGCGACCGTCGCGCGGCCTGCGCGAGGGTTGCACATAGGCCGCCCGCCAAGGCTCGGGGCCGATCGATCGCAGGAAGGTCGCTGTGTGGAAGGTGCCGGCACCCACCTCCATGTCATACGGTTGCAGCAATGCGCAGCCGTGACGGTCCCAGTACTGCTGCAAGCGCAGGATGGTCTGCTGAAAGGTCTGCATGGAGGGGATCAGGCGGTTGGAGGAGGCTCAATTCTAGCGGTTTCGTTCCCGTCCCCCGCCTCTGATCCCTGCGATCCACCCGATTGCGGCAAGCATTGTCGCCAGGCAGGCGACCGGCCATTGACCGAAGCGCGCGAAGGCGGTCAGCGTCGTCTGCCCGGCCACTGTCGCAAACAGCACGCCGCGTTCATGATCCGGCAGCCGGGCAGTGATGCGGCCCCGGTGATCGATGGCTGCGGTGACCCCGGTGTTGGTGGCGCGCAGCATCGGACGGGCCAGTTCGATGCTGCGCATCCGCGCAATCTGCAGGTGCTGCCCTAGCGCGTGCGAGCGGCCAAACCAGCCGATGTTGGTCGCATTGATGAGCACTGTGGCGCCTTGCCGCACCTGCTCGGCGAGTTCGTGCCCGAACAGATCCTCATAGCAGATGTTGAACGCCACCCGCTCGCCATTGACTGAAAGGAGCGGCTGATCGGCCGCGCCGCGGGCGAATTCACCGAGTGGAATATTCATCAGGTCGACGAACCACCGGAAGCCCCGGGGCACGAACTCGCCGAAGGGCACGAGGTGGCGCTTGTCATAGCGAGCGATCTCTTGGCCAGAGGAGTCGATCACGGCAATCCCGTTGGTGATCGACCAGCGACGCCCGCCTGGCTCGCGGGCGTTCTCCACGATGGGTTTGCCGATGGCGATGAGCCCGCCGGTCATTTCGATGCGCTTGAGCAAGGACTGTGCGACTTCGACCGGGGTCTGAGGCCAGGGCACGGTCCAGGCGGTTTCAGGGAAAACGGTCAGGTCTGTTTTGGACCCGTCGATTGCCTGCGTGTAGTCGATCATCGCGGCGTGAGCGCGCTGCGGATCGAATTTGAGTTCCTGGGGCACATTGCCCTGGACGAGTCGCACGCGCAGCGTGGCCTTCCCCGGCTCGGGTGGCGCCCACGACGATGCGGCCAGCGTGATCCCAAGGCCGAGCGCGCAGCATCCCAGCCCCGCCGCAAGGCTTGCGGGGTCGGGTCGGGGCAGTCGGGCGACGATCAGGCCTGCGCCGCTCGCGCACAAAATCGTCACAAGGCTCACGCCATGGACGCCCAGCCAGGGCGCGAGCGCCGCGAACACGCCATCCACCTGGGCGTAACCCAGCGAAAGCCACGGGAAGCCCGTGAAAAGCCAGCCCCTCAGCAATTCGCCCAATGTCCAAAGGCCTGCGCTCGCGACGACTGCCGCCCAGGGACGACCGGCACGCCAGCAGGCGACCGCAAGCGAGCAGGCAAGGGCCGGAAATAGTGCCAGGTACGCGCAGAACAGAAGAAGCGCCGCCACGGCGAGCGGCGCGGCCATGCCGCCATAGTGGTGCATGCTGATGTAGAGCCAGGCGATGCCCACCGTGAAGCAGCCCATCCCGAATGCAAAGCCCAGGATCGCGCCTTCGCGCAGGCTCGTGCCGCGTCGGGCGGTGTGCCAGAGGAGCGCGAAAAAGCCCGTCAGTCCGGCAATCTGCAGGAGCGCGTGGCCCCAGGGCGCAAAACTGAGTGCAAGCACACCGCCCAGGGCAAGGGCGAGCGCGAGGCGCTTGGCATGCTGGAAGCGCTCGCCCGTCTCAGGCGTCGTCGTCGCGGGCAGGAGCATCGGGGCGCGAAGCCAGGGTCTCGACGAGCATCAGGTGAATCTGTCGGGCATCGACTCTGAGCACCTCGAAGCGCAGACCTGAAAGTGAGACGGATTCGCCCCGGCGGGGCACCCTGCCAAACTGCTCGGTGATCAGACCGCCCAGCGTATCGAACTCGTCGGTCGGCAGGCTGGCCCTGGCGAGCGTGTTGAAATCGGCGATGTCGGCGATGCCGCGTACCCGATAGCGCGCGCCATGCGTGCCGGCTTCGAGGGGCAGCACGTGATCGGTCGTTTCGTCAAAATCGAACTCGTCTTCGATGTCGCCGACAATCTGTTCGAGCACATCTTCGATGGTGATCAGCCCCGCGGTGCCGCCATACTCATCGACGACGATGGCCAGATGGTGGCGGTCGGCCCTGAAGTCGCGAAGCAGCGCGTCGAGCCGCTTGGATTCCGGTATGAACACCGCCGGCCGCAGCAGGTCCCGGACGTCAATCCGATCGGCCCCGAACAGTCGCAGCAACTCCTTCGCGTGCAGGATGCCGATCACCTTGTCGCGGTCGCCGTCGACCACGGGAAAACGAGAGTGTGCGGTTTCGATGACCTTGGGCAGGAAGGCCTCGGGACTCTCATTGATGTCAATGACATCCATTTGCGAGCGGGGCACCATGATGTCCCGAACGGCCAGCTCGGAGACCTGAAGCACCCCCTCGATCATCGACAGGGCGTCCGCATCGATCAACTGGCGCTCACCAGCCTGTCTGAGGAGCGCGAGCAACTGAGAGCGGTCGACCGGGGCGCGAAGGAGAAGAGCCGATATGCGTTCGAGGACGGACGGCCTGACGGGACTGCCCGCGAGCGGATCAGACATGTACCTTGCCTGTGATGGATACGGAGTCAGAGCATAACGCAGGCGCCTCGAGGACTCCAATGACGCTTTTGTGACACGCTCGGCGTCCGCCGCGCCGGTGAGGGTTCAGGCGTAGGGATTGTCGATGCCAAAGCGGCGCAAGGCGGCGATTTCGAGTGATTCCATCTGCGCGGCCTTGACCGGTTCCTCGTGCTCGTACCCCTGGGCATGCAGCACGCCGTGCATCAGCAGATGCGCAAAGCGGGCCTCGAAGGCGATCGCAGCTGCGTGGGCCTGTGCGCGTACGACCGGCAGGCAGATGACGATGTCGGCGTTCAGTCGCCCCTCGGGGTCTGTGCCGTAGGCGAAGGTAAGGACGTCAGGTGCGTAGTCGCGCGATCGGAACTGTCTGTTGAGCGTCACCGCCTCGGCCCGATTGACGAGCCTCAAGGTGAGCTGAGCCGGCGTGGCGAGCACAGCGCCCATCCAGCGGCGAATCTGAGCCCGCTCGGCCGGACAGGCCCGGACACCAGTGCCGAGTTGCACGTCGAGCCAAAGCGAGATGCGCGCGGGTGTCAGGCGTCGCGTTGCCACGTCTCTCAGTGCTCGCGTGGCTTGTGGCGTTCGTAGGCATCGACGATGCGCGCGACCAGGGGATGCCGCACCACGTCCGTGCTGTCGAAGGCTGTGAAGGCGATGCCGCGTACTGTCGCGAGCACGCTTCGCGCTTCGATGAGGCCGCTCGCCTGGCCCTTGGGCAGATCGATCTGGGTCGCGTCGCCTGTCACGACCACCCGGGATCCGAAACCGATGCGGGTGAGGAACATTTTCATCTGCTCGGGCGTGGTGTTCTGCGCTTCATCAAGGATGATGAATGAGTGGTTGAGCGTGCGTCCACGCATGTACGCGAGCGGTGCGATTTCGATCGCCTGCTTCTCGAACATGCGGGCCGTGCGCTCCAGACCCATCAGGTCGTAGAGCGCGTCGTAGAGCGGCCTGAGGTAGGGATCGACCTTTTGGGCGAGATCCCCGGGGAGA
>JBIKTA010000220.1:0-5133 GCA_044348315.1 Burkholderiaceae bacterium
GTGCCGAAAAGGACATCAAATCGACCTTGAGCGCGCCGAGATCAATTTCGACCTTGCCCGTTGCCTGAGCCGCGTCAACGTGAAACACGATACCGCGCTCGCGGCAGATCTCGCCGATCGCAGCGATGTCCTGTACGACACCGATCTCATTGTTGACCATCATGACCGACACCACAGTCGTGTCAGCACGCAGACTCGACCGCAACCCATCCAGATCGATCAGTCCATCGGGCTGGACGTCGAGGTAGGTAACCTCAAAGCCGTGGCGCTCGAGCTCGCGAAGCGTGTCGAGCGTTGCCTTGTGCTCGGTCTTGACGCTCACCAAGTGGCGGCCGCGGTCCTTGTTGAACTGAGCGGCGCCCTTGATCGCGAGATTGATCGACTCCGTCGCACCAGAGGTCCAGACGATCTCCCTGGGGTCAGCACCCACGAGCGCTGCCACCTGCTCGCGCGCAGTCTCGACGGCCTCTTCCGAAGTCCAGCCGTAGACGTGACTGCGTGAGGCAGGATTACCGAAATTCTCGTAAAGAAACGGCACCATCTTGTCCACGACGCGCGGGTCCACCGGCGTCGTCGCGGAATAGTCGAGATAGATCGGCAGGCGCATGGGTGACGACACTCCCTCAGATCGTGGTCAGACGGCCGTTGTCGAAACGGATGGTCTGAAGGGTGGAGGTGGGAAATTCGAGCGCGGCCCGATGCTCTTTCAGCACCGAGATCTCGCGAGGACGGGTACGCCCCTCACGACCACGCTGCTGCTCAACCAGATCGGACAGCTTGACCGAGCTGAGGTAGTCGATCATGCGCGTGGTGAGGTTTGACCAAAGCTCGTGGGTCATGCACGGACCATCGTCGATGCAGTTTTCCTTGCCGCCGCACTGGGTCGCATCCAGCGGCTCGTCGACCGCAAAGATGATGTCGGCGACGGTGACGTCCTTCATCGAACGCGCCAGGGTGTAACCCCCGCCCGGCCCGCGCGTGCTCTCGACGAGCTCGTGCCGGCGCAGCTTGCCGAACAACTGCTCGAGGTAGGAAAGCGAAATCTTCTGCCGCTGACTAATGCCGGCCAGCGTGACAGGGCCCTGATGCTGTCGCATCGCCAAATCGATCATCGCGGTTACAGCGAACCGCCCCTTGGTGGTCAGTCGCATGATTACTCCGAGTGGGGGAGAGGCAATTAGTTGACCAATAAACTCGACTATATCCTAATCCGAGCGATTTAGTCAAGATATCCGTCTTCGTATGAGGGTTTTGTCCAAGACAAAAGCTCATCGAATGCATTCTAGGCCAGACAAACAGTTTTGTGAACCCCAAGTTTGTAACATGACCGGCGGGTCACAAATCTCTGGCGTACAAGTCAGGTTTTGCCTTGTCCGATCACCCAGGCGGCGCTGTCGTACGCACCTTCCCGGCCGAACGCACCAAAAAAAACCCGGGCAAAGCCCGGGCTCGTACTTGGCCGGCCTGGCGATGCGCCAAGCCTTCAGGTGTCCATGACTGGCAGGGTCGCCAGACACGACACCTGGGCGCTCAAGCTGCAGCGACCTGCGTCGCCCGCCGCTTGGCAACCTCGAGAAGACCACTGCAAGCATCCTCGATGTAGTCGAGCGCCTGCTCAAAGCCCTGTTGCGAGCCGTGATAGGGATCGGGCACGGTCGCGGTCTCGTGCTCTGTCGCAAATCGCATCAGCAGCTGCAACTTGTGATGGAAACGCTTCGGAGCCGTCTGCTGAAGCAGCGACAGGTTGTCCCAGTCCATGGCCAGAATCATGTCGAACTCCTCGAAGTCGCGCTCGGTCACCTTGCGCGCACGGATGTCCGCCATGGCGTAGCCCCGCTTTTGCAGCGACTGCTGGGCTCGCTTGTCGGGGGCCTCGCCCTCATGGAAGGCGTGGGTACCCGCCGAGGCCACGCGGACGATGTCATCGAGGCCGGCTGTGCGAATCATGTGACGGAACACGCCCTCAGCCATCGGCGAGCGGCAGATGTTGCCCATACAAACGAAAAGGATCTTTGTGCTCATAGCGAGGGAGGTGGGCTCTCGTTTTGCCATTTTCAATACCTGTTGGAAAAAATAGGAGGGGGAAATACCTCAAGCCGCGCGCCCAGTGACGAGCGGGCCAACGCGACCGGAACCATCGGAGCCAAAGACCTGCTCCTTGAGGCGGGCCAGGCGATCGCGGACCTGGGCGGCCTGTTCAAATTCGAGATTGCGCGCGTGCTCGAGCATCTGCTTTTCGAGTTGTTTGATCTCGCGCGAAAGCGCCTTCTCTGATAGTGAAAGCACCTCTGCACCGGAGGCGCCGACCGACTCCGCGCCCGAGCGGGATGAGCGGGACGCCTGCGGGTCGTAGACGCCGTCGATCAACTCGCGCACCTCCTTGACGATCCCGCGCGGCGCGATGCCGTGCTCGGCATTGAACGCCAACTGCCGGGCACGACGCCGCTCGGTCTCGGACATCGCCCGCCGCATCGATTCCGTGATCGAATCGGCATACAGAATCGCGGTGCCGCGGAGGTTGCGCGCGGCGCGCCCAATCGTCTGGATGAGGCTTCGCTCGGAGCGCAGGAACCCCTCCTTGTCCGCATCCAGGATCGCAACCAGTGACACCTCGGGCAGATCGAGACCCTCGCGGAGCAAATTGATGCCCACGAGCACATCAAACGCGCCGAGTCGCAGGTCCCGAAGGATCTCGACACGCTCGACGGTTTCGATGTCCGAATGAAGGTAGCGCACCCGAACGCCGTGCTCACCGAGATAGTCGGTAAGGTCCTCGGACATCCGCTTGGTGAGGGTCGTGACGAGCACCCGATCGCCCGCACGGACCCGATCGCGAATCTCGGACAGCAGATCGTCAACCTGGCTGCGGGCCGGCCGGACCATGATGACCGGATCGACCAACCCCGTAGGACGCACCACCTGCTCGACCACCTGACCGGCATGCTCGCGCTCGTAGTTGGCGGGCGTCGCCGAGACGAAGACACACTGCCGCATCCGCGCCTCGAATTCCTCGAAACGCAGCGGTCGGTTGTCGAGGGCCGAAGGCAGCCGGAAACCGTAGTCGACCAGCGTTTCCTTGCGCGAACGATCCCCCCGATACATGCCGCCCGTCTGCCCGATGGTGACGTGGCTCTCGTCGATGATCAGCAGCGCATCGGCGGGAAGATAGTCGATGAGCGTAGGCGGGGGCTCACCGGGGAGAGCGCCCGACAGGTGTCGGGAATAGTTTTCGATGCCCTTGCAAAAGCCCAACTCCTGCAACATCTCGAGGTCGAAACGCGTGCGCTGCTCCAGCCGCTGGGCCTCGAGCAATTTGCCCTGAGCATGGAAAAACTCGAGCCGCTCGGCCAGCTCGAGCTTGATCGTCTCGATCGCACGGAGCACTGTCGCGCGCGGGGTCACATAGTGCGAGGACGCATAGACGACGAAACGCGGCAGCTTTTGTCGCACGCGCCCAGTGAGTGGATCAAAGAGCTGCAGGGACTCGATCTCGTCGTCAAACAACTCGATGCGCAGCGCGAGCTCGGCATGCTCAGCCGGGAACACGTCAATGGTGTCACCACGCACCCGGAAATTGCCACGTACGAACTCGGTTTCGTTGCGCCGATACTGCATCGCGACCAGACGCTGCAACAACTCTCGCTGACCGATGCGATCCCGCGGTCGCAGCATCAGCCGCATATCGTGATAGTCAGCCGGGTTGCCGATGCCATAGATGCAAGACACCGTGGCAACGATGATCGTGTCGCGCCGCTCGAGCAAGGACTTGGTCGCTGAAAGCCGCATCTGCTCGATGTGATCGTTGATCGAGGAGTCTTTCTCGATGAACAGATCCCGCTGAGGCACGTAAGCCTCCGGCTGGTAATAATCGTAGTAGGAGACGAAATACTCGACCGCGTTCTCTGGGAAGAATTCCCGCATCTCGGCATAAAGCTGTGCCGCAAGCGTCTTGTTGGGTGCCATCACCAGAGCCGGCCGCCCGAGCTCGGCGATCATGTTGGCGATCGTGTAGGTCTTGCCCGACCCGGTCACGCCCAGCAAGGTCTGAAAGCTCAGACCGTCGCGGACGCCATCAACCAGCTGCACAATGGCACGCGGCTGGTCACCCGCCGGCGGATACGGGCGATGCAGACGGAACGGACTGCCCGGAAAATCGAGCAGCGCCCCTGCCGACGCTTGCAACTGACTCATCTGTTCAAATAAACCCTGTGTGGCACGTGCTATGCTTGACAAAACCGAAAGCGCGCCTGACTCCGCCGACGGCACCCTCACACGACACCCTTTTCAGGGGTCACCGCTGCGGGTTGCCGGACCGACCAACCCAGAGGCACTTTCGAGTGGCGTCAACGAAAGACAGACATCCGCAGATTTTCCGCACCGCACCATGACACTGCGCCCGAACTCGCACTTTTTGCTCAAGCCGAGGGCGGCCACGATCCGATGGGCTGATCACTGTCGCTGATCGCCGTCAAAACCATCGCAAATTATCGCTCCGCACCCCGAAAAAAGCTAGAGTCATGCACAATTTCTGTGCATTTCACTCGGCCATTCCAACACCATTTCATTTGAATCAAGGACTTGCGACCTCATCATGACCGCCTCCATGTTCGCCACCGTCGAGCTCGCTCCCCGCGACCCCATCCTCGGGCTCACCGAGGCCTACAACGCCGACACCCGTAGCGGCAAGGTCAACCTCGGCGTGGGCGTCTACACGGACGACCAGGGCAAAGTGCCCCTTCTCGGTGCAGTGCGTGAGGCGGAAAAGCGCCGTCTTGAGGCACAGGCTGCCCGCTCGTATTTACCGATTGAGGGCCTCGCCGGCTACATCCAGGCGGTCCAGCACCTGCTGTTCAAACCCGAATCCGCCCTGCTCAAGGAGGGCCGTGTCGCGAGCTTTGAGGCCCTGGGCGGAACCGGGGGCCTGCGAATCGGTGCAGAGTTCCTGCGCAGACTGAACGCCAAAGGCGAGGTCTGGATCAGCGATCCGAGCTGGGAAAACCACCGCGCGCTCTTCGAGGCAGTCGGCTTCAAGGTCCACAGCTATCCCTATTACGATGCGGCGAGTCAGGGCGTCGACTTCGATGGCATGAAACGCGCGCTGTCCGCCATGCCCGCAGGCTCGATCATGGTGCT
>JBIKTA010000221.1:0-5127 GCA_044348315.1 Burkholderiaceae bacterium
CATCGCGGTTTCGTCCTACCAGGGCGGGCACGTCGAGTTCTTCCAGTACATGATTGATGCCCTGCGCGCGCAGGCCTGCACGCATATCCAGGTGTTTGGGGGTGGGGGCGGCGTGATCGTGCCGGCCGAGATTCGGGCGCTGCACGACTATGGTGTCAACCGCATCTACTCGCCCGAAGACGGTCAGGCCATGGGCCTGCAGGGCATGATCGCGGACATGATCAGCCGTTGCGACCATGATCTGGTCGCCGCATCGCCGCTCGACCCGGAGGCGCTTCTGAACTGTGCGCGCCGACCGGCCCCGGGTGATGGGCGGATCTTTGGCCATACGCGCCCACTCGCCCGCGTGATCACCGCGATTGAAAACGGGGTGCTCGATCGCGAGTGGGTCGCCCGGCTTTCAAGCCTCGCAGCGACGCGCCGCGTGCCAGTCCTGGGCATCACCGGCACGGGTGGCGCAGGCAAGAGCTCACTCACCGACGAATTGATCCGGCGCTTCAGGCTCGATCATGACGATCAGCTGAGGATCGCGGTGCTTTCGGTCGACCCCTCGCGGCGCAAGTCCGGCGGCGCGCTCCTGGGCGACCGTATCCGGATGAACGCAATCCACACCGAGCGCATCTACATGCGCTCGCTCGCAACCCGTGCGGCCGGCAGCGAGGTGAGCGCCGCACTGCCCGATGTGATCGCAGCCTGCCGGGTGGCCGGTTTCGATCTGATTCTGGTCGAGACCTCGGGCATCGGCCAGGGCGACGCTGCGATCGTGCCACTCGTCGATGCCACGCTCTATGTGATGACGCCCGAGTTTGGCGCCGCAAGTCAGCTCGAAAAAATCGACATGCTCGATTTCGCCGATTTCGTCGCGATCAACAAATTCGACCGCCGCGGCGCGCTCGATGCGCTGCGGGACGTTTCCAAGCAGGTGCAGCGCAACCGCGAGCGATTTTCCGAGCCGCTCGACGCGATGCCAGTCTTTGGCACCCAGGCGGCGCGTTTCAATGACGATGGCGTGACCGCACTCTATCAGGCGATCCGTGGCCGACTCGTCGAGCTCGGTTTGCCCGAGATCGGTCGCACCGGTCGACTGCCGGTGGTGAGCGCCAGGCACTCCCAGGGCCATAGCGCCATTGTTCCGGCCGCCCGCATCCGTTATCTGGCCGAGATCACCGATTGTGTGCGCGGCTACAAGACACGGGTGGTCAGGAATGCCCGCCTGGCGCGCGAAATCCAGCAGTTGCGCGAATCAAGCCGGATGCTCGCTGAGGCCATTCCGGAAAAGCACAAGGCGCGCGACGCCCTCGAGGATCTCGCGCGCGGCCGCGAGGCGCAACTCGAGCCGGCCGCCCGGCAGCTGCTCGAGGCCTGGCCGGCGATCGTCGGCGACTATAGCGGTGACGAGCATGTGGTGACGGTACGCGATCGTGCGATCCGCACCCCGCTCACGCGCACCAGTCTTTCCGGGTCGCGGATTCCACGAGTCGCCCTCCCCCGTTACAGCGACCATGGTGAATTGTTGCGCTGGCTGATGCTCGAGCACCTGCCGGGCTTTTTCCCCTATACGGCCGGGGTGTTCCCTTTTCGCCGCGAGGGCGAGGATCCCACCCGCATGTTTGCCGGCGAGGGCGATCCGGCCCGCACCAATCGGCGCTTCCACCTGCTCTCGGCAGGCATGCCCGCCAAGCGGCTGTCGACTGCGTTTGATTCGGTCACGCTTTACGGCGAGGACCCGGATCTGCGGCCCGACATTTACGGCAAGATCGGCAACTCAGGCGTTTCGATCGCTACGCTCGAGGACATGAAGGTGCTCTATGCGGGCTTCGATCTGTGCGACCCTGCCACCAGCGTATCGATGACGATCAACGGGCCCGCACCCACGATCCTCGCGATGTTCATGAACACCGCGATCGACCAGGTGATCGATCGCTTTCGTGATGCGAATGAGCGTGAGCCCGATGAGGCCGAACGTCCGCGGCTGCGTGCGCAGGCGCTCGCCGCGGTGCGCGGCACAGTGCAGGCCGATATCCTCAAGGAAGATCAGGGGCAGAACACCTGCATTTTTTCCACCGAATTCAGCCTCAAGCTGATGGGCGACATCCAGGCCTACTTCGTCCGCCACAACGTACGCAATTTCTATTCGGTGTCGATCTCCGGTTATCACATTGCCGAAGCCGGTGCGAACCCGATCAGTCAGCTCGCCTTCACGCTTGCCAATGGCTTCACCTATGTGGAGGCCTACCTCGCGCGCGGCATGGCGATCGATGATTTCGCGCCCAATCTCTCCTTTTTCTTTTCGGCCGGCATGGACCCGGAGTACACCGTGCTGGGGCGCGTGGCGCGCCGGATCTGGGCGGTTGCGATGCGTGATCGCTATGGTGCGAACGAGCGAAGCCAGAAGCTCAAGTATCACTGTCAGACCAGTGGCCGGTCCCTGCATGCCCAGGAGATTGCGTTCAACGATATCCGCACCACCCTGCAGGCGTTGATTGCGACTTACGACAATGCCAACAGCCTGCATACCAATGCCTATGATGAGGCGATCACGACGCCGACCGCAGAGAGCGTGCGGCGCGCGATGGCGATTCAGCTGATCATCAATCGCGAGTGGGGGCTCGCGAAAAACGAGAATTCGACGCAGGGCAGTTTCGTGATCGAAGAGCTGACCGAGCTCGTCGAAGAGGCGGTGCTCGCCGAGTTCGAACGCATCAGCGAGCGCGGCGGGGTTCTGGGCGCGATGGAAACCGGGTACCAGCGCGCCTCGATCCAGGAGCAGAGCCTGCACTACGAGATGCTCAAGCACACGGGCGAGTATCCGATCGTGGGGGTCAACACCTTCCGTAACCCCGAGGGCGATCCGATTCCCGAAGTGCTGGAGCTCGCCCGCTCGACCGAAGAGGAGAAACGCTCACAGCTCGCGAGGCTGGCTGAGTTTCATGAGCGCCACGCGGGAGAAAGCCCGGCGATGCTCGAGCGGCTCAGGCGTACGGTGATTGCCGGTGACAACGTCTTTGAGGCGCTGATGGACGCGGTGCGCGTGTGTTCGCTCGGGCAAATCAGCGAGACGCTTTTCGAAGTGGGCGGGCAATACCGGCGAAACATGTAAGGGGGCCGGCGTGGTGGCCCCCTCGGGCGCAACCGCCGCCCGGGGCTCTAAGCTCAGACCCACCGCGCCCCCGCAGCCCGGGGCTCTAAGCTCACACCAGCAGCGCGTCCGCAGCCTGCAAGCTGGCCGAAGCGCCGAGCGTGCGCGCCGCGTCGGCCAGGATCTCGAATGAGTGCACGCGGGCCGCGTGGTCGAAGATCATCCCGGTGGCGATCACCTCATCGGCGCCGGTGCGGGCGATGAAAGCCGCAAGTCCCTCTCTGACCGTATCGGGCGAGCCCACGACCGAGCACTCAAGCATGCGCATCGCGTGAATGCGCTCGGCCGGGTTCCAGTACTGATCGATATCGGCGATCGGAGGTGGCAGGGTTGAGCGCGCGTTGCGAAGCATGTCAGTCACACGCTGCTGTTGACTGGTGAAGAGTCGCCGGGCCTCAGCATCGTTGTCTGCAGCAACGACATTGACCGCGGCAACCGCGTAGGGTCGCGCGAGCTGCTCGGAAGGCTTGAACCGTTCGCGATACACGGCAAGCGCGTGATCGAGCGCGGCGGGCGCGAAGTGGGAGGCAAACGCGTAGGGCAGTCCGAAGTGTGCGGCGACCTGTGCGCCATAGAGGCTGGAGCCGAGAATCCAGAGCGGCACCTCGGTACCGTAACCCGGCACGGCGCGCACGCGCTGATCGGGCTGAAGGGGCCCCAACAGCTCGCGAAGTTCCAGAACGTCTTCAGGGAAACGTTCTGCGGCGTGGGCGTCTCGCCGCATTGCATGGAACGTCTCGTGATCGGTCCCGGGTGCCCGGCCCAGTCCGAGGTCGATCCGCCCCGGGTAGAGCGACTCGAGCGTGCCAAACTGTTCGGCGATCACGAGCGGGCTGTGGTTGGGCAGCATGATGCCGCCCGCGCCGACCCGGATCGTGCGCGTGCCGCCCGCGAGAAAGCCGATCACCACCGAGGTCGCCGCGCTCGCAATTCCGACCATGTTGTGGTGCTCGGCGACCCAATAGCGGGTGAAGCCGAGTCGTTCGGCGTGCTGCGCGAGGTCGAGCGCGTTGGCAAGTGCCACACCTGCGGTCGAGCCGCGCGCGACCGGTACCAGGTCGAGAACCGAAACCCGAAACATCACCCTCTCCTTGAACGTCATCCTTGATCCGCTCGAACGCGCGCCTGCCGCGCTTCGTGCGAGTCTCGCCCCTGATATGGGCAAACAGGAGGCAAGTGTAAGTGAGCGCTGGCGCAAACGATAGCGGTGGCGAAGCGCCGGATTGCGGCGACGCGGTGTTTGCTGCGCCCACTGCGGGCGGATCGACGATTGAGACGCTTGGCCTGGCCGCTTCCGGCCCGGATCCCCGGTTGATTCAGGCGATTGTGGCGCATCTCCCGGCGCATCGGTCTGAGCCCCGGGTGATCCGAACTTCAGGCGCCTGGGTGATCCTGTCGGGCGATCAAGCGTGGAAGTGCTTAAGGTCCAGGCGCACGCGATGGGCCGATCTGACTCAGGCGAGTGCGAGGCGTGTGGCCTGTGGCGCCGAGCTCGAACTCAATCGCCGTTTCGCGCCCGAGGTCTATCTGGGGCTCGCCGCGCTGGTGATCGGTCCGGGCGGTCGTTTCGAGCTCATCGATTGCGCCGAGGGCAACCAAGCGCTCTGGACCGGAAGCGGGGGCGCGCTGCTGCCAGAGGGCGGCTCCGCGTGCGATGGGGCCCCGGCCGAATGGCTGATCCGGATGAAGCGGCTGCGGGCATCGGCCTTTCTCGATCAGGCGCTGTCCGCCGGAGGTGTGGGTCTCGCCGACATGGACCGAATTGCGGCAAGGCTGCGCGCAATGCACGCGGGGGCGCCCGTCTCGAGGATCGAGCCTGCTCGTTTTGCCGGGCGCTTCGCGGCCGAAATCGATACGGGCGCGCGCGTGCTCGGCAACTGGGCTGGGCCGGCTGCGACCGCCTTGTCAGCCCTTGCGCAGTCGCTCGAGTACAGACTCGAGGAGCGAGTCCGCCAGAGGTGTGTGATCGATGGCCATGGCGATCTGCG
>JBIKTA010000222.1:0-5124 GCA_044348315.1 Burkholderiaceae bacterium
TAGGGTGTTCGACGATCTCGATGAAATCGGTCGCGGCGAGCTGTAGGTCTGACAACAGGCTTTCGACGTCGTTCAGTGGCGTGCACGGAATGTCGAAGCCTTGCAGTAGTTCGACCCACTCCTCGCTGGTGCGCTCCATAAAGAGCCCAGTCAGCAGGCGATAACTGAAGTCGTAGTTTTGCGCCCGCTTTGCGGCGGTGGTGAGGCGCTCATCCCGCTCGAAGACCTCAGGCTGGCCGATCGCCTGGAAGAATCGTTGCCATTGTCCATCCGTGTAGACCAGCACTGCGACGTGCCCGTCGCGGGTGCGAAACGGGCGGCGGTCCCTGGCGAGCAAGCGCGAGTACCCGGTCGGTCCGGTCGCGGGAATGAAGGTTTCGCCGCCCATGTGGTCGCCCAGTACGGCGCTGGCCGCCGTCTCGAACATCGGCATCTCAATGTATTGGCCGCGACCGGTTCGCTCACGCAGGAGCAGCGCCGCGAGCGCCGTCTGAGCTGCGTTGAAGGCGCATAACCGGTCGACGATCACCATCGGTACGTACGCGGGATCGCCCCCGCTCTGGCGGGCCGCAAGGCTCGCCATGCCGCTTGCGCCCTGGATGACATCGTCCACCGCAGGATGCGCGGCGTTGGGGCCGCGTTGATCGAAACCGACCAGCGCGATACAGACCAGCCGCGTGAACTTCTCGGCGACTGACGCGCCATCGATGCCCAGGCGCGCCAGGGCGGCCGGTCGGATGTTGTGGATGAACAGGTCGCTCGCGCCAATGAGATCGAGCAGGGCGTCACGCCCGCCGGGCTTTTTCAAATCCAGCGCGAGGGATCGCTTGTTGCGGTTGGCGTGCAAAAAAACATGGCCCATGCCGGTGTGACGCATGTGCCCTGCGTGTCGCATGATGTCGCCCTCGGGGGGCTCCACTTTGATCACGTCGGCACCGTAGTCGGCGAGGATCTGAGTGGCTGCGGGCCCCATCAGCACGCTGGTGAGGTCTATGACCCGAAAGCCCTCCAGCGGTCTGGGCGCGCTCATTGTGATGAAAGACTCGGGCTGCCGCTCATCATGCGCAGGGGCTTGTAGATGAGCACCACCTCATCCCGGTGATTGACGACATGATTGAGCGAGCGCACGAGGCCTCGGTTGCCCTTCGAGGCGCGGCGCACTTCGGTGATCTCGACTTCAACGTGGATGGTGTCACCCACTACGGTGGGTGCCGTGTGGTTGAGTTCGTTATGAAGAAACGCAAGGCCCGTGAAATTGAAGCTGGGAACGAGCAGCCCTTCTGCAAAGGTGTAGACGAGCATGCCGGGAACGAAGCGCCCCTTGATTTCGTGGCGTGCATCGGGGCGTGTGTTGACGAAGCCTTCCTCCAGCATCCAGGTCACGTTGCAGAATGCCGAGAGATCCCCCTCGGTGATCGTTCGCCCCATCGTGCGCAATTTCACGCCGGGGGCGAGTTGGTCGTAATAGAAGCCGTGATTGATCATCTTGCCCGCATCGCGCGGACCAAGTTTTGGTATCTGGGCCATAGTCGGTCAGCCTTGAATTGCGAGGTTGGGGTCAGAGGGGACGGAAGCGGAGCTCGGTCCAGTCTGCATGATCGTGAAATACGGGTGCAACTTTCATCCCGAACTGAGGCGCGTCGGTGCCGACCAGGCGGCCGACGGTACGGCCTCCCACCTCGAAATCCACAGTTGCGATGATGTAGGGAACTTCGCTCGCGAACGCTGGATCGAATGCGCGACGAACCACGATCCAAGAGTAGATCTGGCCCGTCCCGCTGGACTCTTCCACCGAGGCGTCCGGTGCGCCGCACCACGGACAAGCGGGCATGGCCGGAAAACGAATGCGCGAGCAATGTGAACATCGCTGCTGCAGCACTCGTTTCTCGCGCAAACCCTCCCAGAAGAACGCACTGTCCGGGTCTGGGCTGGGTGGGGCGATCTGGGGCACTTGTGCGGTCTCGACGATCATGGGCTATCCCTAGCGGCCGGTGAAATGGGGTTTGCGCTTGCTGGCAAAGGCGTCCAGACCCTCGTGAGCATCCGCGCTCGTCAGGCAGTAGCGCGCCGTGACTTCACGCTCCAGGCGCATTGCTGCGGGCACCCCCGTGCCGTCTGACCATGCAGCATTCATGACCTGTTTGGCATTCGCAACCGCGAGCGGAGATTTCTTTGCAACCTCGCGTGCAAACGCCTCGCCTGCTGCAATCAGATCCGAATCCGGTACGACTCGCGAGACCAGACCCCAGTCTGCCGCTTCCCGTGCTTCCATCAGTCGCCCCGTGAACACCAGTTCCCGCGCGCGGGCGGGGCCGACCGCTCGCGGCAGAAGCGTGAGGACACCGCCGCCGCCCATCTGACCAAATGGCAAATGGGCATCGCCGATGCGGGCTGACTCGGCCGCCATTGCAAGATCGCAAGAGAGGATCAGTTCAGTCCCGCCCGCGACCGAAACACCGTTGACCAGCGCGATAAAGGGCTTGGGGTAATCGCTGATCCGCAGGAACATCTCGTGAATGTCGGCGAGGAACCTCGGGAACTTCTCGGGGTCGCGTTGCAGTTGCTGGTATTTCTTCATGTCCCCACCGGCGCTGAATGCGCGACCCGCTCCGGTTACAGCTACCACCCGCACCTGTGGGTCGGCGGCCAGCTCAGCAAACATGCGATCGAGCGCCCTCACCATGTCCCAGTCGAGCGGATTGAGATCGTCGGGCCGGTTCATCGTGACCAGCGCCATCCGCGCATCGCCCATATCCAGCGATCGAAGTTCGAGCCTGAGCAGGTGTGAGTTTGTCACCGATCATCTCCTTTGGGATGCTTAATTCAACTACTGGAGAATAAAAAATGCAAGGGCTATATCGATTGGGGCTGCTCGATGGGATTTAAACAATCCGATTGACGTAAAAATTCTTCAGTGCTTGAATTATAGAAACTTTGGAGAGTCAGTCGTGCGCCAGGTCGCCATTGCAGGAGTCGGATTCAGCCCGCTCACCAGAAATTCCGGGCGTAGTGTTTTGTCGCTGGCCGCTGAAGCGGCACGCGGAGCGGTCGACGACGCGGGGCTGCGACCGGCTGAGGTGGACGGCATCGGGAGCTTCATGGTGCTGAACGACTCAGTGTCTTGCGGAGCGCTTGCGACGGCGCTCGCCTTGCCTGAGTTGCGCTGGACCCTCGAGTTTCAGCATGGGGGGCAGTCACCCTGCCATGTGGTTGGCCTGGCGGCGATGGCGGTTGCCTGTGGCTATGCTGAAAACGTGATCGTGTTCCGAGCTCTTAACGGACGCTCCGGAGTCCGGGTCGGTAGTGGCCAATTCGCCGGAAGCGCTGGGCAGTACCGCTACCCGATTGGGTACAACACCTACATGATGTACATCGCGATGTGGGCGCAGCGCTTCCTGCACGAAACGGGGCAGGGGGAGCGCGATCTTGGCGCGGTGGCGGTGGCGCAGCGCTGGTATGCCGAACGCAACGCAAGAGCCATCCTGCGCAAGTCACTCGACATGGAGGCCTATCTCGCTTCCCCCTACATCGCCGACCCATTCCGCGTGGCCGATTGCACGAGTGAAGTCGATGGTGCCTGCGCGGTATTGGTGACCTCTCTCGATCGGGCCCGCGATCTGCGACACCGACCTGCGGTCATCGCATCGACCGCATTCCGGGCGGGCGCCCGGGTCGGTCTCGACATCGGGGATCTGATGCTCTACGACGATTACACGCGCAATTTCACTTCGCTCCTGCGCGATGAGTTGTTCAGGCGAGCCGCGCTCTCGCCCTCCGACATCGAGTTCGCCGAGATTTACGATTGCTTCACGAGTGTCGTGCTGATGGGGCTGGAGGGACTGGGTCTGTGTGGACGGGGCGAATCAGGCGGCTTCGTCGCGGACGGACATACGGCCATCGACGGCCGCCTGCCCACCAACACCAGTGGAGGCCTGCTGTCCGAGGGTTACCTGCACGGCATGAATGTCGTATGCGAGGCGGTTCTCCAGATTCAGGGCCGAGGTGGAGAGCGGCAAGTGCGGCGCAATGATGTGGGCATCGTGACGAGCGGTGCGCTTGCCGATGGGTCCGCCATGATCTTGACCGGCGACTCTCGCTAGCCTCCAATGGCGACAACAGATCCCCGAGCCCGCAGCGTTACGCACCGGCGGGCGTCTCCGCCCCGAAGACCCGGGCGTCCGGTGAGGCGTCCCGACTTCGATAGCCGTGAAGTGTTGCTTGCCTCGGCGCATGCCCTGCTGATCCAGAAGAGGGGCCTTCCTGTGACCCTGAGTGCGATCTGCGCGCATGCGGGCGTCGATGTGGCGATGGTTCGCTATCACTTTGGCAGCCGTCGGGGGTTGATGATTTCGGTATTCGAGCGGCTCTGCGCGGTTTGGGGGCATGAGCTCGACCATCTCCTTGGGCTCGACCTTCCGCCCTCAAAAAAGCTCGAGATCCATCTTCGACAGATCGTTCGCAACTACCGGCGCCAGCCCTATGCGAACCGCCTGATGACGGAATTGATCTCGTCTAGCCATGCCGCGCTTGCGAAAAGGCTAGGCCGCAGTTTCGTCGCCCCGATTGTGGATTTTCACCGGCGGCTAATTGAGCAGGGCGTGGCTGCAGGCGAGTTTCGACCTGTTGACCCCACCTATTTTTTTTGCTCGGTCATCGGCATGTGTGAATTCCAATTCGCGGCCCAGCCCTTGCTTCGCGCGGCATTCGGTGCGCCTGACGATGACAAGGCCGTCGAAGCTGAGTTTGTGGCTCACACCTTAGGGCTGCTGTTGAACGGCGTTCAGGCTGCCAAGGTCAATTCGAGCCCACCCCATCACCCGGGCGTCCGCATACCCGGGCGTAGAAATGCCCTGAAGCTGGGCAACCAAGCGGAAATACCGTGAAAACCAAGGAGGCACTATGCGAACCGCGATTCTTTCGATTGCACTTGTCGGGCTATTGGGCGGCACTGCATCCGCCCAGTCCTATCCCGAAAAGCCGATTCGCTTCGTGATCGGCTACCCTGCAGGCAGTTCGGTTGATGTCGTCCCGCGAATGGTCATCGAAGAGATCCGCAAAAACACTGGAGCGCAGATCTTTGTGGATAACCGACCCGGCGCGAATGGGGCGATCGGCATGGATATC
>JBIKTA010000223.1:0-5102 GCA_044348315.1 Burkholderiaceae bacterium
CTGAAGTCGTCGCGAAGGCTGCGCCGGATGGCTACACCCTGCTCGCTGCCGCCAGTGGACCGATCGTGATCAACCCGGTGCTGCTGAAAAAGGTTCCCTATGATCCCCTGAAGGACCTGTCTGCGATCAGCCAGATCCTCACCTTCCAGTATGTGCTGGTGACCCCCTCGAACTCGCCGATCAAGTCCCTTCAGGAATTGATCAGTCAGGCCAAGGCCAAGCCGGGCTCGCTCAGCTATGGCTCGACAGGCATCGGCGGTGGCGGCCATCTCGCGGGCGAGTTGCTCGCCCTGATGAGTCAGACCCAGCTCAATCATGTGCCCTACAAGGGAAGCGCCCCCGCGCTTGCCGATCTGCTGGGCGGTCACCTCGCCTTCACGTACGACACCGTGATCACCTCGACGCCCCTGATCAAATCCGGACAACTCAGAGCCTTTGCCGTGTCGGGTCCAACCCGCGCGGGCTCGCTGCCCGAGGTCCCCACGATGCAGGAATTGGGCTTCCAGGGCTTCGAGGTCACGCAGTTCGTCGGCCTGTTTGCTCCGGGGGGCACGGATCCGTCCATCATCGCCCGCTTGCAGCGCGCGGTCGCTCAGGCGATCAAGAGCGATGAACTCATCCAGAAGATCGAGGTTCAGGGCGGCAATCAGTTGGTGGGCAGCAGCCCGTCCGAATTCACCGCGCTGATCAGCCGAGAGCTGACGATGTACGACAAACTGATCAAGGGCGCCAACATCCAGGCGCCCTGAGCGCAGCACGATGTACTCGCTCGACATCCTGATTCAGGGCTTCCCAGGTCGCGCGGTCTGCCACGGCGGCCTGGGCTGGAGCACGATTGCACTGATTCGAGGCCAGGGGCGAACCGCCTTGCTTGACGTCGGCGCCTTCGGTGTCAGGCGAGAACTACGCACACAACTTGCCGAGCACGGTGTGAACCCCGAAGCCGTCACCGACGTGATCCTGACCCATGCGCACTACGACCACGCCGTCAACTTCACACTCTTTCCAAACGCAACGGTTGCGATCGGGGACGAGGAGCTCAATTGGGCAGCGGCTCAGCCACCCGGCTTCAACCCGCTCCCGGAACTCTATGTGCGAGAACTCGTCTCGCTGCCTCGACTTCGCCGTCTGAGGGCCGGAGAAAGCGTGCTGCCAGGCCTGGTCGCCGCCGCAGCCCCCGGGCACACGCCCGGACACCTGATATATGTGCTGCGGGACTACCCGGTCCCGGTGATCTTCACGGGCGATTCGGCAAAAAACCGTGCCGAACTGTTGTCGATGGCAGTCGACGCGAGCGCGGACCACTCACAGAGCCGTGAGACGCTTGAGGCCATCTGGACGCTCTGGCGACAGACACCGGGCACGCTGCTGGTGCCCGGTCACGACCGGACGATGCGTCTGAACGACGCGGGACAACCCGAATACATCGGTGAACGGCGCGCAGCGATCGACGCCTGGTTCTCAGAATCGATCCACACGATGACGCGCATCGATCTGTGTGAAGGCAAGACTGAGGACTGAGGACTGAGGACTGAGGACGCGGCGCCGATCGCTCGGCGCGCAGCCCTGGGGCAAGCCGTCCTGCTCGTTCAACCGCGTCCCGACACGCCGTCCCGATTGCTCACCCCAAGGTGAGTCCCGTCCGCTGAATCACCGGGCCCCAGCGTTTTGCCTCATCGGCCATGAGTCGAGCGAGGTCCTGAGGCGAACCTCCGGTGGGGGTCATCCCCTGCCCGGTGAGGCGCGAGCCGATCCCAGCGTCCTTGAGCGCATCGTTGAACTCGCGGTTCAACCGCTCGACGACTGCCGCAGGCGTGCTCGCAGGGCCCACGATCGCATTCCAGGCGATCGCCTCGAAGTCCTTGAGCTCGGGCAGACCGGACTCGGCAATGGCCGGCAGATTGGGCAGCGGCGCGTAACGCTCGCGGCTCGTGACCGCAAGCATCCGGACACGCCCGGATTGCACATGCGGCAGGAGCGCCGGCGCCACGGTCATGATCATCTGCGTGTCACCATTGGCGACCGACATGGCAGAAGGCGGCGAGCCGTTATACGGAATGTGCAGCGCAAACGTGCCGGTTGCGACTTTGAGCAGTTCCATCGACAGGTGAGAGGAACTGCCGTTGCCGATCGAGGCGAAATTCGCCTTGCCGACATTGGCGCGCAGCCAGGCGACGAGCTCGGCGACCGAATTGACCGGCAGTTTCGAATTGACGGCGAGCACGTTGGGCTGGCTGGTCGTCATCACGATGGGGGCCAAATCCTGGGGAAGACGGTAAGGCATCTTCTGGTACAGGAACGGGGCAAACGCAAGCGGCCCATTGAAGCTGATGCCAAAGGTATGCCCGTCGGTCGCCTTGGCGATCGCGTCGGTACCGATCAAGCCACCGGCACCCGGCCTGTTATCAACAACGATGGGCTGCCCCAGACGTGCAGCCAGTCGGTCACTGGTTGCGCGGATGATCAGATCGAGCGAGCTGCCGGGCCCGGTCGGCACGATCATCCGGACCGGCCGGGCAGGCCAAGCGGCCTGGGCTCGCGACAAGGCGGGGGCGAGCGCCAGAGCGGCCATGCCCGCACCGAGAACTGAGCGACGTTTCATTGGACAATCTCCTCTCGAATGAATGGCCGAAACCTTAGCACAGGCCTTGCAGCCCCCTACCCGCCACCACGCGGCGAAGAGCGGCCACAATTTGTGAGTCCCTCGTGCGCATGCTTAAATCCGGTTCCCATCCCAAGGAGAACATCCATGCACATCATTCGCGTCCTCGCAGCTGGTCTCGTGATCGGGCTCAGCGCAGGTGCCGCTCAGGCGCAGCAGCAGTTTTTCAGGATTGGCACGGGCGGCACGGCCGGTACCTATTACCCGGTGGGCGGCATGATCGCCAACGTGATCAGCCAGGCAGGCAAGCTGAGCGCCACCGCGCAGGCGAGCAATGGCTCGGTCGCCAATGTCAATGCGATCGCGGGCGGCGCAGCCGAGTCAGGCTTCTCGCAAGCTGATGTTGCATCCTGGGCCTTCAATGCCAATGGGGTCTGGTCGGGCCGCCCTGCCGTCAAGGGCCTACGGCTGATCGCGAATCTCTACCCCGAGAGCGTGCACATCGTTGCGCGCAAGGGCTCGGGCATCCGTACCGTTGCCGACCTCAAGGGCAAGCGGGTCGCACTCGACGAACCGGGTTCGGGCACGCTGGTCAACGCGCGGGCGATCCTCGCCGCCTACGGGCTCAAGGACAGCGACCTGAAGCCCGAGTACATCAAGCCCAATCAGGCGGGCGACAAGATGAAGGACGGCGCACTCGATGCATTCTTCTTCACGGGTGGCGCACCGGCCGGCGCGATTGCCGAACTTGCGTCCTCGGGCGCAGGAATCGAGCTGATCGCGATCGAGGGTGACGCGGCCGAACGGCTGCGCAAGTCGAGCAGTTTCTTCGCGCCCGACGTGATTCCCGCCAACACCTACAAGGGCGTAGCGGCCGTCACGACGCTCGCAGTCGGCGCCCAGTGGGTCACCAGCGAGAAGGCGGACCCCGCGGTGGTCTATGAGATCGTGAAGCGCCTCTACTCTGATGAAGGACAGCGGGCGATGGCTGCCGGCCACGCCAAGGGCCAATACATCACCCTTCAGAACGCCGTCCAGGGCGCGGGCATCCCCTTTCACCCCGGGGCTGAGAAGTTCTACCGCGAGCGCGGTGTACTGAAGTAAATCCCGCGCGCACTGCGCCTGAGCCGCGCGCGTCCGGATTCGCGGGCGTCCGGTTCGCTTCTCCTTACGAACCGGGGCGGGCCGCGCGCGGCGCTCCGGTCGATTTTCCGGCCAGCGGCTCGGACAGGCTATCCAACGATGGACACCCGCACCCTCCCCGATGCCCGCGAGGTCGAAGCGCTCGAGCGCAAGTTCGACCCTGAAATGCGCTTTCGGCCGCTCGGTGCCACCACATCGACGGTGGTGGGCGGCCTGCTGATCGCGCTCTCCCTTTTCCACTGGTATACGGCAGGATTCGGCCTCCTTCAGGAGATCACCCACCGGGGGGTCCATCTGGCGATGGTGCTCGGCCTGATCTTTCTCGTTTTCCCGCATCGCAAGGTGCTCCTCGAGCGGGCTCAGCCAAGCTCACTGCGCGCGCCGGGGGGGCTGCCCTGGTTCGACTGGCTGTTTGCCGTGGCGGTTGCCGTCGCGGTGCTGTACATCCCCTGGATTTTTGAGGATCTCGCCTTCCGGGTCGGCAATCCCTCGGGGGTCGATGTGGCGATGGGGACGATCCTGATCGTGGCACTTCTGGAGGCCACACGGCGCAGCATGGGCTGGCCCCTGCCGCTGATCGCCATCGGATTCATGGTGTATGCGCTCGCCGGCCCCTGGTTTCCGGGCCTGCTCAAACACGCGGGTGCATCCTGGTCGCAGCTCGTCAACCACCAGTACCTGACCAGCCAGGGCATCTACGGCGTGGCGATCGGCGTGGTCGCGACCTATGTGTTCCATTTTGTTCTCTTTGGTGTGCTCGCGACGCGAGTCGGGCTCGGGCAGCTCTTTCTTGACGTCGCTTCCTGGATCACGGGTCGCCAGGTGGGTGGCCCGGCCAAGGTCAGCGTGTTCGGCTCCGCGATGTTCGGCATGCTCTCAGGCTCATCGGTCGCGAACGCCGTCACGGTCGGATCGCTCACCATTCCGGCCATGATCCGGATCGGTTACCGGCGCGAGTTTGCAGGTGCTGTGGAAGCCGCCGCCTCGACCGGTGGCCAGATCACCCCGCCCGTGCTGGGCGCGGCCGCGTTTTTGATGATCGAATTCCTCGCGCTGCCCTACCAGACGATCATCGCGGCAGCGGCGATACCGGCATTCATGCATTTCTTCGGCGTCTACGTCCAGGTGCATTTCGAGGCTAAACGCCATGGTCTACGGGGGCTGCGCGACGACGAGCTCCCGAATCTCCGGGAGTCCTTTGCCAAGCGCTGGCCGACTCTGATCCCGCTCCTTCTGCTGATCGCGATCCTGGTGACAGGCCGCACCCCCTATCTCGCGGCGTTCACCGGCATCACGTCCTGCGCGATCGTTGGCTTGACAACGATCGAGCGCGGCAATCGCTCCGCCAACTGGATGC
>JBIKTA010000224.1:0-5099 GCA_044348315.1 Burkholderiaceae bacterium
ACGTTTGCCCTCGAAGATGTCATTGAGCAGCCCCTGATAGCGCGGCCCGAGCAGGATCATGTGGTGGGGCACGTCCTCATAGCGGCGGCGGGTGCCGAAATACCAGACGAACAAGCCCATCGAGTAGTGCGAGCGTTCGACTTTGCGATTGCTCCAGACCTTGCGCGGCTGATCGGCCAGGAGATGGCGATACGTCCAGGCTGAATCGGCGTTCGACACGACCAGATCCGCATCGATGCACTCGCCGTCGCTCAAGACGACACCACGCGCACGCCGTCCCTCGACCCGGATGCGCGCCACTTCGGCGCCCAGCCTCAGGTGGCCACCGAGCTCGCGCAGCAGCTTCACCATCGCATCGACGATCGCACCCGTGCCGCCCATCGCGGAGTGGACCCCATGGGCGCGCTCGAGCGAAGCGATGAGGCTGTAGACGCCGGTGACCGACATCGGGTTGCCACCGATCAGAAGCGGATGAAAACTGAAGACCTGACGCAGCTTTTCATTTTTCATGTGGCGGGCCGCGAGCCCATAGATGCTTCGCCAGGCGCGCATGCGCAGCATGGCGGGGACCGCCGCAAACAAATCGAGAATCGAATTGAAAGGAACGGTTCCCAGCCCCTCATAGCCAAGCCGGTAGCACCGATCCGCCTCGCGCATGAAGGCCTCGTAGCCCGCAACGTCATCGGGACTGATGCGACGCACCTCCTCCCGCATGCGCTCCGGATCCTGCCAGTAGTCGAAGTGCCCACCGTCATGGAAGCGGATTCGGTAACACGGCGCCATCGGGACGAGCGTCACATGGTCAGCGAAACGGCGGCCGGCGAGCGCGAAGAGCTCCTCGAGCAGGAAGGGCGCGGTCACGATGGTCGGCCCCGCATCGAAGGTGAAGCCATCCTGCCGAAAGACGCTGGCTCGACCGCCGGGCTGATCGAGCCGCTCGAGCACCGACACCTGATAGCCCTTGCAGCTCAGGCGGATGGCGGCTGCGAGGCCGCCGAAGCCGGAGCCGATGACTACGGCACGGGGCGCCGAAGCGGAAATTGGATCGCTTACTGCCATGCAGAACAGCCTAAGAATGCGGCCCCGGGACAGCCGGTACCGGGGCGGGTTGATTCGGAAATCGCCACGAGAGTGTAAATTGCAATTGACGGCCTGTTTTGTCAAGTAGAAAATCACGCAATGAGCACCCACGCCCTGCCGACCTGGTCGGCATTCACCGAGTTGCTGAAGCCCATCACCTGGTTTCCGCCCATGTGGGCGTTCGCCTGCGGGGTGATTGCGTCGGGGGCGCAGATCGATACCCATTGGCCGCTTGCGCTGCTAGGCATCGTGCTGGCAGGTCCGATGGTGTGTGCCACCAGCCAGGCCGTCAATGACTGGTTCGACCGTCATGTCGACGCGATCAACGAACCGCATCGACCCATCCCGTCCGGCCGCATGCCGGGCCGGTGGGGCCTCTACGTTGCAGTCACCTGGACCGTACTGTCGCTGCTGGTGGCGACCGGCCTGGGCCTGTGGGGATTCATTGCCGCGACGCTGGGGTTGCTGCTCGCGTGGGCCTACAGCATGCCGCCGGTTCGCCTCAAGGAGAACGGCTGGTGGGGCAACCTCGCCTGTGGCCTCTCATACGAAGGCCTGGCCTGGGTCACGGGTGCCGCGGTCATGGCGGGTGGCGCGATTCCGGATTCGCGCTCGATCCTGCTTGCGCTCCTCTACAGCATTGGCGCACACGGCATCATGACCTTGAACGACTTCAAGGCCATCACCGGCGACCGGCTGATGGGCGTGCGCTCACTTCCAGTCCAGCTGGGCCCGACGCGATCCGCCTGGGTGGCGTGCGCATTCATGACCGGTGCGCAGGTCACGGTGATCGGGCTGCTCGTCGCCTGGGGGGCCAGCGGCTCGGCGCTCGCGATCGCGGCGCTGCTGATCGCACAGTTCGCGCTGATGCGCCGGTTTCTCCGCGATCCGGTCGGCCAGGCCCTCTTCTACAGTGGCTTCGGCGTGCCGCTTTTCGTTGCGGGAATGATGGTGAGCGCCTTTGCGTTGCGGACGCCTGGCGCATGACAGGGGGTGAATCGCATGAGCGGAACTGATAGCGGCCAGGGGAAAGTCCCAGACGATGGGACCCACGCCAGGGGCACGCCCGAGCGTTCGTTCGGCTGGCTGGCGGTCGCACGTCTCGGTTTGATCCAGGCCTGCCTGGGCGCAGTCGTCGTACTCGCCACCTCCACGCTGAACCGGGTCATGGTGGTCGAACTCGCCCTCCCCGCGCTGCTGCCCGGGATGCTGGTCGCCATGCACTACGTTGTCCAGCTGCTGCGCCCGCGAATGGGCTTCGGCTCGGACCGATCGGGTCGATGCAGCCCGTGGATCCTGGGCGGCATGCTCGTGCTCGCAAGCGGCGGCGTACTCGGCGCCTTTGCGGTGACGCAGATGGATCAAGCGCTGGCGAGTGGCATCGCGCTTGCCGTCATCGCATTCCTGATGATCGGTGCCGGCGTGAGTGCGAGCGGGACCTCGGTCCTGGTGCTGCTTGCCAAGCGTGTACCCGAGCGCCGCCGAGCCGGGGCCGCGACCATGGTCTGGCTGATGATGATCGCGGGTTTCGCAGTAACTGCTGGGGTAGGGGGCAAAATGCTGGATCCCTACTCTGAAACCCGGCTGCTTGCCGTCGCAGCGTCGGTCGCGGCGATCGCGGTCACAGTCACCGCACTGATGCTGCTGCGTCTGGAGGGTGCGCCCAACGGGCGGACCGGAGACGCCCAGCAGACGCCACGCGATTTCATGCGTACGCTCACCGCCGTGTGGCGGGAACCCGAGGCTCGGCAGTTCACGATCTTCGTTTTCGTGTCGATGCTGGCATTCAGCGCCCAGGACCTGATCCTCGAGCCTTTCGCGGGCAGTGTCTTTGGCTTCACACCGGGTGAGTCGACGCAACTTTCCGGCATTCAGCACTCGGGCATCCTGATCGGCATGCTGCTGGTGGCCGCAGCCGGTTCGGGGCGGATATTTGGACGCAAGCTTGGATCGCTGCGCTTCTGGACGGTGAGCGGTTGCATTGCTTCCGCCTTCGCGCTCGCGGGTCTCGTTGCGGCCGGGCTGATCGGTCCTGGCTGGCCCCTCTCAGCCAATGTCATGCTGCTCGGTGCCGCCAATGGCGCGTTCTCGATCGCGGCGATCGCCTCGATGATGAGGCTGGCCAGCGAAGGCGCGGCCCGACGCGAGGGCACACGGATGGGCTTGTGGGGCGCGGCTCAGGCGCTCGCTTTCGGGCTCGGTGGTCTGATCGGTACCGCCCTGTCTGACCTCGCGCGGCTGTTGGTCAACGACACCGCGATCGCGTATGCCATTGTGTTCGGCCTCGAAGCAATGCTCTTCATCGTGTCAGCCCGACTCGCCTCGCGGATCCGCGAGGCGCAGGCCCCCGAGGGCCCGGAGGTCCGCGGGCCTGCAATCAAACCCATCAAACAGGAGACCGCCCATGCGTGAATATGATGTCGTGGTGATCGGAGGAGGACCGGCCGGCGCGACGGCAGCCGACGATCTCGCGCGCGCGGGTCACCGGGTGCTGCTCGTTGACCGGGCGGGGCGGATCAAGCCCTGCGGCGGCGCGATTCCGCCTCGACTGATTCGCGATTTCGAGATTCCCGACTCGTTGCTGGTGGCGCGGGTACGCTGCGCCCGGATGATTTCGCCTAGCGATAAGCGGGTGGACATTCCGATCGAGGGCGGTTTCGTGGGCATGGTCGATCGCGACCAGTTCGACGAGTGGCTGCGCGAGCGGGCAGCCGACCACGGTGTCGAGCGGATGATCGGCAGCTTCGAGCACATGGACAAGCCCGATGGAGAGGGGCTTTCGTCGGTACAGATCCTCTGCCGACCGTCGCCGGGCTCAAGCAAGGAAACACCCGTCACCGTCAAAGCGCGCATCGTGATCGGCGCCGACGGCGCGAAGTCTCGCGTCGCGCAGCAACAGGTCCCCGGTGCCGACAAAGGCCGTTTCGTGTTCGCATATCACGAGATCGTGCGGGCCCCTCAGGGGGATCCGCCTGCTGGCGTCGACTACCAGGCGCAGCGCTGTGACGTCTATTACCGCGGCGAACTGTCGCCCGATTTCTACGGCTGGGTCTTTCCTCACGGGAACTCGATGAGTATCGGCACGGGCAGCATGGACAAGGGATTTTCACTGCGAAGCGCGGTCGCAGCGCTACGGCGCACGGCAGGACTCGAGGGCTATGAGACCCTGCGTCGTGAAGGCGCGCCGATTCCTTTGAAGCCCCTGCCACGCTGGGACAATGGGGTCAACGTCGTACTGGCAGGCGACGCCTCGGGCGTGGTCGCACCCGCCTCGGGCGAGGGCATCTACTACGCCATGCTCGGGGGACGACTCGCGGCCGAAGCAGCCGAGCAATGCCTGGCAAGTGGCGACGCGCGTGCGCTCGCCACGGCAAGGAAGCGCTTCATGAAAGAGCACGGACGGGTATTTTGGGTATTGGGCCTGCTGCAAAGGTTCTGGTACGTCAGCGACAAGCGTCGTGAGCAGTTTGTAAAGATCTGTCGTGACAAGGACGTGCAGCAACTGACGTTCGAGTCCTACATGAACAAGCAACTGGTCCGCAAGCGGCCGATGGCGCACGTTCGCATTTTCCTTAAAGACCTCGCCCATCTCTTTGGCATCGCCAAGGCATGAGGCCGAGCCGGGGCCTGTTTTCAAGAGATGTCGGTATTGCAGTCGCTGCGGTCACGCTGACCGCAGCCACAGGCGGCGCGCTCACCCGGCTCGACGCCTGGTACTACGGACTCGAACAGCCCTGGTTCAAGCCGCCCGATTGGGCGTTCGGCCCGGCCTGGACGATTCTGTTTGCGCTGATCGCCTGGTCGGCCGTGACAGCCTGGCGCGCGGGTGCCGAGCTTGAGCCCTCGCCACGCACACGTATGCTGGCCTGGTTTGGCCTGAACGCTGCGCTCAACATCGTCTGGAGCCTGTTGTTCTTTTTTCTGCAACGCCCCGACTGGGCTTTGATCGAGGTGCCTTTCCTTTGGGGCTCGATCCTGCTGATCATTCTCCATCTCTGGCCCTATGCGCGGAAAGCCGC
>JBIKTA010000225.1:0-5076 GCA_044348315.1 Burkholderiaceae bacterium
GCTTCTTAGGCGGCACCAGCATGTCATCGATCGCAATCGAAATGCCGGCCCGGGTCGCCAGGCGGAAACCGTTCTGCATGAGCTGGTCAGCGAAGATCACGGTATCGCGCAGGCCGCAACGGCGAAATGAGGCATTGATGAGTCGCGAGATCTCTTTTTTCTTGAGCGACTTGTTCATCAGGTCAAAGGAAAGCCCCTTGGGCAGGATCTCTGAGAGCATGGCGCGGCCAACGGTGGTGTCGACCCTGCGGCGAATCGGCGTGAGCTCGCCCGATGCCTGATCTTTTGAGTACTCGGTCAGACGCACCGAGATCTTCGTGCCGAGCTCAACCTGCCCCCCATCGTAGGCACGATGCACTTCGCCGAGATCTGAAAACAGCATGCCCTCGCCTCGCGCGTTGATGCGCTCGCGGGTGGTGTAATAAAGACCCAGCACGATGTCCTGGGAAGGAACGATCGAGGGCTCGCCGTTGGACGGGAAAAGGACGTTGTTTGACGCCAGCATCAGCGCTCGGGCCTCGAGCTGCGCTTCGATCGACAGCGGCACATGCACGGCCATCTGGTCACCGTCGAAGTCGGCGTTGAACGCGGCGCAGACCAGGGGATGCAGCTGAATCGCCTTGCCCTCGATCAGAACCGGTTCGAAAGCCTGAATGCCCAGGCGGTGCAGGGTCGGTGCACGATTGAGCATCACTGGATGCTCGCGGATCACTTCCTCAAGGATGTCCCAGACGATGGGTTCCTGGTTCTCGACAAACTTCTTGGCCTGCTTGATCGTGGTCGCAACGCCCATCAATTCAAGCTTGTTGAAGATGAAAGGCTTGAAGAGCTCGAGTGCCATGAGCTTGGGCAGACCGCACTGGTGGAGCTTCAGTTGCGGCCCGACCACGATGACCGATCGGCCTGAGTAGTCGACGCGCTTGCCCAGCAGATTCTGGCGGAAACGGCCGCCCTTGCCCTTGATCATGTCGGCGAGCGACTTGAGCGCACGCTTGTTCGCGCCCGTCATCGCCTTGCCACGCCGACCGTTGTCAAGCAGTGAATCGACCGATTCCTGAAGCATCCGCTTTTCGTTGCGGACGATGATCTCCGGCGCCTTGAGCTCGAGCAGCCGCTTGAGTCGGTTGTTGCGGTTGATGACGCGTCGATAGAGGTCGTTGAGATCCGAGGTGGCAAACCGACCGCCATCGAGCGGCACCAGCGGCCGCAACTCGGGCGGCAGCACCGGAAGGACTTCCATGACCATCCACTCGGGCTTGATCCCCGAACGCTGGAAGCCCTCCAGCACCTTGAGCCGCTTGGCAATCTTCTTGATCTTGGCCTCAGAGCCGGTGGTCTCGAGATCCTTGCGAAGCTGCTCGACTTCGGGGTTGATATCGATCGTGCGCAGAAGCTCGCGAATACCCTCCGCGCCCATCGCCGCGATGAAGTCTTCGCCGTACTCAGCCTGCTTGGCGAGGTAATCATCCTCGGTCATGATTTGGCAGCGCTTGAGCGGCGTGAGCCCAGGGCTGATCACGACGAAGGCTTCAAAGTAGAGCACACGCTCGATGTCCCGCAGGGTCATGTCAAGCACCATGCCTAGACGCGACGGCAAGGACTTGAGGAACCAGATATGCGCGGTGGGTGAGGCAAGCTCGATATGGCCCATGCGCTCACGGCGGACCTTTGCCAAGGTGACCTCGACACCGCACTTCTCGCAGATCACGCCGCGGTGCTTGAGACGCTTGTACTTGCCGCACAGGCACTCGTAGTCCTTGATCGGTCCGAAGATCTTGGCGCAGAACAGACCGTCACGCTCGGGTTTGAAGGTGCGGTAATTGATGGTCTCGGGTTTCTTCACTTCGCCGTACGACCACGAGCGGATCTTTTCGGGCGAGGCCAGACCAATGCGAATCGCTTCGAAGTGCTCGTCTTCCTGGACCTGTTTGAACAGATCAAGCAATGCCTTCATGTGGTGCTCTCCTGTTGCAGCGCCGGTGTCAGTTGCGTTCGAGATCGATGTCGATACCCAGCGAGCGAATCTCCTTGACGAGCACGTTGAACGATTCGGGCATGCCCGCGTCGATCGTGTGCTCGCCCTTGACGAGATTCTCGTAGACCTTGGTGCGACCGTTCACGTCATCGGACTTGACGGTCAACATCTCCTGGAGAATGTAAGACGCGCCATACGCCTCCAGTGCCCAGACCTCCATCTCGCCGAAACGCTGGCCGCCAAACTGGGCCTTGCCACCCAGCGGCTGCTGGGTGACGAGCGAGTACGGGCCAGTCGAACGCGCATGCATCTTGTCGTCAACGAGGTGGTGGAGTTTCAGCATGTGCATGTAACCGACGGTGACGGCACGGTCGAACGCGTCGCCGGTCCGCCCATCGTGCAGCCTCACCTGCGTCTTGCTCGGTGTGAAGCCGACAAGGGCGGTACGAGGGTCTTCATCGGGGTAGGCGAGATCGAGCATCCGATGAATCTCCACCTCTGATGCGCCATCAAAGACCGGGGTAGCGAACGGAACGCCGTTTCGAAGGTTGCCGGCGAGTTCGACCACTTCATCGTCCGACAGCGCTTCGAGATCGGTACCCTGGCCGCCGCTTTGGTTGTAAATTTGATCGAGCAACTCGCGCAGCGCCTGAGCCCGCGCCTCGCGCTTGAGCATCGCTCCGATCCGCAAACCAATCCCTTTGGCCGCCCAGCCAAGGTGGGTTTCGAGGATCTGTCCGACGTTCATCCGGGAGGGCACACCCAGCGGGTTGAGCACGATGTCGACCGAGGTACCGTCCGCCATGTAAGGCATGTCCTCAACCGGCACGATACGAGAGACCACCCCTTTGTTGCCGTGGCGCCCGGCCATCTTATCGCCGGGCTGAAGCCGACGTTTGACCGCGAGATAGACCTTGACCATCTTGAGCACGCCCGGGGGAAGCTCGTCACCCTGGGTCAGCTTTTTGCGCTTTTCCTCGAAGGCGAGATCGAACTGGTGGCGCTTCTGTTCGATCGAGTCCTTTAGCGCCTCGAGCTGCGTGGCGGCGGCCTCGTCGGCCAGCCGGATCTCGAACCAGTGATAGCGATGCTCGAGCCCAGCGAGATAGTCGGAGCTGATCGCCACGCCTTTGGCGAGCTTCTTGGGGCCACCATTGGCGATCTTGCCAATCAGCATCCTCTCGATCCGTTCGAAGGCGTCGTTCTCGACGATTCTCAACTGATCGTTGAGGTCAAGGCGATATCGCTTGAGCTCATCATCGATGATGGATTGGGCGCGTTTGTCTCGCTGAATACCTTCTCGCGTGAAGACCTGGACGTCGATCACCGTGCCGGTCATGCCAGAGGGCACGCGCAGCGAGGTGTCCTTCACGTCAGAGGCCTTCTCGCCGAAAATGGCCCGCAACAGCTTTTCCTCGGGCGTGAGTTGGGTTTCGCCCTTTGGCGTCACCTTGCCAACCAGCACATCCCCCGCCACCACCTCGGCGCCAATGAAGACGATGCCCGAATCGTCGAGTCGGCCCAGTTGGGCTTCGGACAGATTCGAGATATCGCGCGTGATCTCTTCGGGCCCCAGCTTGGTATCGCGGGCAACGACCGAGAGCTCCTCAATGTGGATCGACGTATATCGATCGTCAGCGACGACGCGCTCGGAGATGAGAATCGAATCCTCGAAGTTGTAGCCATTCCAGGGCATGAATGCGACCAGCATGTTCTGGCCTAGCGCAAGCTCTCCCAGGTCGGTCGAAGCACCGTCCGCCACGACGTCGCCGCGCGCGATCAGATCACCCTTCTTGACGATGGGACGCTGGTTGATGTTGGTGTTCTGGTTGCTGCGCGTGTACTTGATGAGGTTGTAGATATCGACCCCGACCTCGCCGGCGGTGGCCTCCTCATCGTTGACCCGCACAACGATACGGTTTGAATCGACGTAGTCGACTACGCCGCCGCGACGCGCGGTGACGACGGTACCCGAATCCACCGCACAGGTACGCTCGACGCCGGTACCGACCAAGGGCTTTTCCGGGCGCAGGCAAGGCACGGCCTGCCGCTGCATGTTGGACCCCATCAGCGCACGATTGGCGTCATCGTGCTCGAGGAAGGGGATGAGCGAGGCAGCAACCGAGACGATCTGGCTGGGCGCGACGTCCATGTATTCGACGTTGACGGGCGAGGTCAACTCCGACTCGCCGGCCTTTCGCACCGACACCAGGTCGCCGGTCAACCTGCCCTCGCCGTCAACTGCCGCATTGGCCTGGGCGATCACGTACCGGCCCTCGTCGATGGCCGAAAGATAATGAATCTCATCGGTGACACGACTGTCAACCACCCGACGATAGGGGGTCTCAAGGAATCCGTATTCGTTCAGGCGGGCGTAGAGCGCCAGCGAATTGATCAGGCCGATATTCGGACCTTCGGGGGTCTCGATGGGGCAGACCCGGCCGTAGTGGGTCGGGTGCACGTCGCGCACCTCGAAACCGGCCCGCTCGCGCGTAAGACCGCCCGGGCCAAGCGCTGAGACGCGCCGCTTATGGGTGATCTCGGAGAGCGGGTTGGTCTGGTCCATGAACTGCGAGAGCTGGCTCGAACCAAAGAACTCGCGGATCGCAGCGCTGATCGGCTTGCTGTTGATCAGGTCGTGAGGCATGAGGTTTTCGGTCTCGGCCTGACCCAGACGCTCCTTGACCGCGCGTTCGACTCGCACGAGACCGGCTCTGAACTGGTTTTCGGCCAACTCACCGACGCAGCGCACACGACGGTTGCCAAGGTGGTCGATATCATCGATCTCACCCTTGCCGTTCCGCAGATCCACCAGAATCTTGATCACCGCAAGAATGTCATCGTCGGCGAGCGTCATGGGGCCGGTGGCTTCGTCGCGGCCGACCCGCCGATTGAACTTCATCCGGCCGACCCTCGAGAGATCGTAGGCATCGCCGTTGTAAAACAGCCGGTTGAAGAGCGCCTCGACGGCTTCCTCGGTCGGCGGCTCGCCGGGTCGCATCATCCGGTAGATGGCAATGCGCGCGGCCGCCTGATCGACGGTTTCATCCACACGCAGGGTCAGGGAAATATACGGTCCCTGATCGAGATCGTTGGTGTAG
>JBIKTA010000226.1:0-5044 GCA_044348315.1 Burkholderiaceae bacterium
GGGTTGGGGCCGCCAGTGCCTGGTCTAGGCGCGAACCGGCAAGGAGCGCATCCAGTGCCGCCGCCGCAACCGCCATCTCGAGTGCGAGCGCCGCCCGCGACGTGTCAGCGCTCATGACGGTCGGCCGCAGGATGCGCCGAGGGGACCGGAAGGCTCGAGAACCGCTCTCCTGGCTTGATCGGCGCGGCCTGCAACCACTCGCGCACAGGCTGCCTTCGGCCGCCAGGACGCTGAACCTCCAGCAACTCGAGTGCGCCAACGCCACACGCCACGCGAATCGAGGTGCGCGACACATCGAGCACCGTCCCGGCTTCGACACCATGCTCGATCGCGAGCGTCCGTGCGGACCAGACCTTCAACTGGGCCTCGGGTTTGTCGGCCAACTGGGTCCGCGTGCCCGGATCGGGATCGAAAGCGCGAATGCGGTGGGCCAGCGCAGTCGCAGGCAGCGTCCAGTCCAGCCACTCTTCGGCACGCTGAAGCCTCGAGGCATAGGTCACTCCCACCTCAGGTTGTGGCGTGGCGACGAGCGGGCCCTCGGCCAACCGGTCGAGCGCGTGCACGATCATTTCTGCACCGAGTGCGGCCAGGCGGTCGTGAAGCGAGCCCCCGGTCTCGTCCTCGCCAATCGAGATCGATCGGGCGAGGAGCATCGGCCCGGTATCGAGGCCTTCATCCATCTGCATCAGGGTGATTCCGGTCTCGCGGTCGCCGGCTTCGATCGCCCGCTGGATGGGCGCCGCGCCCCGCCAACGCGGCAAGAGCGACGCGTGAACATTGACGCAGCCCAGGCGGGGCCAGGCGAGCACCGGTTGCGGCAGGATCAGCCCGTAGGCTGCCACCACCATGACATCGCAGGCCAATGCCGCGAGCGCCTGCTGGATCGAGGCATCACGCAATGTGGCGGGCTGAAGCACCGGCAATCCGAGTTCCTGCGCGCAACGCTTGACGGGAGGCGCTCGCAAGACTCGGCCTCGCCCTGCGGGCTTGTCAGGACGACAGAGCACGGCGACGATCGTGTGGTCCGAGCGTGCGATCCGGGTGAGAAGGGTCGCGGCAAACTCAGGCGTGCCAGCGAACACCAGTTTGAGCGGAGGGTTTTTCAAGCATTGGCTCCGGCCGCAGCAAGCTGCGTAAGGTCGTGCGTGGCGCTGTGACGCGGGCAGCGGAGAGCAGAGGCTCAGACGAGCGCGCGATCCTGCTTGGCGAACTTCGCGCGTATCCGTCCCTGTTTCAGTCGAGAAAGATGCTGGACGAAGACTCTCCCTTCGAGGTGGTCGATTTCATGCTGCAGGCAAACCGCGAGCAATCCCTCAGCCTCCATGGTGAAGGGGCGACCCTCCACATCGAGGGCCCGGACCGTCACCCGCGCCGGCCGCTCGACGTCTTCGAACACGCCGGGCACCGACAGACAGCCCTCTTCGTAGCGGTCGCTTTCGCTGCTCCGCCCAAGGATCTCGGGGTTGATGAAAACCTGGAGCGCATCGCGAGACTCAGACAAATCGATGACGATCACCCTGAGATGGACGTCGATCTGGGTGGCCGCCAAACCGATGCCTGGGGCGTCATACATCGTCTCGGCCATGTCTGCCACCAGTGTGCGGACCTCGTTGTCGACCGTGACAACGGGCAGAGCGCGCTGATGCAGGCGTGGATCGGGATACCGGAGAATGGTTCTGATCGTCATGTCGGAATGCTACCGAATCGGGCGCCCAGGACGCAAGGCAGCCCGTCGGCGCCACCCGAGCCGCGCGGGCTCGACGAGCCGCCGCACCCCGGCACGCGAACCTGCTTCCCGATTGTTTTCATGCAGCAGCGACCCCTCGTCCATTTGGCCCATGCAAATGACGGATGGCGCGCGCTGGCTTGCGCTGCCCGACAACTTAGGCTCGAACGCTTCTCCAACCACGAGCCTGCAACATGGAAACTCCCGACCGCACGATCGACCTGGTGCGATTCTGGTTCACACTTGCTCTCACCCCCGGCATTGGCCGGGCGCTCGTTCGAGCGCTGATCGATGAGCCCGAAACCCCGCGGGATCTGCATGCGCTTGCCGACCGACTGGCGCCCCAGAACGCCGGCCTCGCGTGCGCCCTGATCGCTCCGCCGGACGCGCTTCGCGCAGCGCTTGAGGCGTCTCTCGTCTGGTCCCTCGGCAATGACTGCCACCTGATCACCATCGACCACCCGCACTACCCGGCGCTGCTGAGACAGATCGCCGACCCACCCCCGGTCCTGCACGTGCACGGACAGCGCGATGCGCTGACGACACCCGCGCTCGCCATCGTCGGCAGCCGCAACGCGACGCTCGATGGCCTGCGTTTCGCACGCTCGATCGGTGCGGAACTCGCCCGCGAGGGCCTCGCGATCGCGAGCGGGCTCGCCGCCGGGATCGACCATGCTGCGCACCTTGGCGCGCTCGATGCGCCGGGCGTGAGTCTCGCAGTGGTCGGCACCGGCATCAACGAGTGCTATCCGAGCACACACCGCGCGACAGCCGCGCGGATCGCCGAACGCGGTGCGGTCATTTCAGAACTTCCCATCGGATCGCCGGCGCTGCCGCATCACTTCCCCCGGCGCAACAGGATCATCGCCGGGCTGTCCTTGGGCATACTCGTGGTGCAGGCCGCTCGCCGGTCGGGCTCCCTGATCACCGCGCGGCTGGGTATCGAGTATGGACGTGATGTGATGGCGATCCCCGGGCCCATCCAGTCGCCGCTCCACAAAGGGTGTCACCAGTTGCTGCGCGAAGGCGCCGCACTGGTCGAATCCAGCGAAGACGTATGGGCCGCGATCGGTAGCACCTGGCTCGGCCGAAGGGCGGACAGGGCCGGAGTCCCGGGACCGGCTCAGCAAGGCCGTGAGTCGACCGCCGGGCGTGCGCCTTCAGGCGCAGAACCCTGCGCGCATCCCGGCTGGCTACTGCTCGAGCCCTGGGGCTGGTGTCCGTTCGAACCCGAGGCCTTTGCCGCGCAAGCGGGGCTCACCGCAGGACAATCTGCACAGATCCTGATCGAACTCGAGCTCGATGGCGCAATCGAGCGGCTGGCCGACGGCCGGTTGCAGCGCGTCGACCGATGAGCGGACAAGCGAGCAGTCCTTGCTCAAACCGCCCTGCGCGGCCACGGTCGCGGCTTGCACCGAGGGGGGGCGGCCCGTATCATGAGCCGCCCCTTGACGGTGCAAAGACGTGCATGTGCGTCTGGCGCGCGCACCTCACAAACCGACCTCCTTCCTGACGATCGCGAGACTTGATGAGCAAGGCACTGATCATTGCGGAGAAACCCTCCGTTGCCGTCGATATTGCGCGTGTGCTCGGTGGATTCACCCGCGAGGGCGATTACTTCGAGTCCGAGCACTACGTGCTGTCTTCTGCGATCGGCCATTTGGTCGAAATCGCCGCCCCCGAGGCTTTCGAAGTCAAGCGCGGCAAGTGGTCTTTTGCCAATCTTCCCGTCATTCCGCCTCACTTCGACTTGAACCCCATCGAGAGAACAGCTGACCGGCTGAAACTGCTCACGCGCCTCATCCGGCGCAAGGACGTGGTCGAACTCATCAACGCCTGCGACGCGGGCCGCGAGGGCGAGCTCATCTTTCGCCTGATCGCCCAGCACGCCAAGGCGAAGCAGCCGATCCGCCGTCTCTGGCTCCAGTCGATGACGCCCACTGCGATCCGGGATGCGTTTGAGCATCTCAGGGACGATGTCGAGTTGCGTCCGCTTGCCGATGCGGCACGATGCCGTTCTGAGGCCGATTGGCTGGTCGGCATCAACGGCACCCGCGCGATGACTGCGTTCAACTCCCGCGAGGGCGGCTTCTACCTGACCACCGTCGGTCGGGTCCAGACCCCTACGCTCACCATCGTGGTCGAACGCGAAGAGCGCATCCGGGCGTTCGTCTCCCGCACGTTTTACGAGGTACGTGCCCAATTCGCAGCATCGGCCGGGCAGTACGAAGGGCGCTGGTTCGACCCGGGTTTCCGCAAGAGCGATGGCGACCCGGAGGGCCGCGCCGAGCGAATCTGGGCGCGGGAGGACGCGGCGGCGATCGTTGCGGCCTGCACCGGTGGGTCCGGGACAGTGACCGAAGAGGCTCAGCCGCGCTCGCAGCTCGCGCCCCCGCTCTTTGACCTCACCTCGCTTCAGCGCGAAGCCAATGGCCGCTTTGGCTTCTCGGCCAAGACCACCCTGTCGATTGCTCAGGCGCTCTACGAGCGGCACAAGCTCATAACCTATCCCCGGACCGATTCACGGGCCCTGCCCGAAGACTATCTCGCGACCGCCCGTGACACGGTGGAAGCGCTGACCCAGGCGAGCGCCTATCAACCGTTTGCCTCGAAAATCCTCAAATCAGGCTGGATCAAGCCCAACCGAAGGGTGTTCGACAACACCAAGGTGAGCGACCACTTTGCCATCATTCCCACCTTGCTCGCGCCCAAGACGCTCTCCGACACCGAGCAGCGCGTCTATGACCTGATTGCCAAGCGCTTCCTCGCGGTCTTCTTCCCTGCGGCCGAGTCGATGGTCACCACCCGGATCACGCAGGTCGGCCAACACCATTTCAAAACCGAGGGCAAGGTGCTGGTCAACCCGGGTTGGCAGGCCATCTATGGCCGGGAGAGCAGCGATGACACGCTCGTTCCCGTGGCCGCTGACGAGCGCGTGGCGGTGAGCGAGTTGGCGCTCAACGAGCTCGCGACCCGGCCGCCCGCCCGCTACAACGAGGCGACGCTGCTCTCGGCCATGGAAGGTGCGGGCAAATTGGTCGACGACGATGAGCTGCGGGCCGCCATGGGTGAAAAAGGGCTGGGCACGCCTGCCACGCGTGCCGCCATCATCGAGGGCCTGATTGCGGAGAACTATCTGATCCGAGAAGGCAAGGAGCTGGTGCCGACGACCAAGGCCTTCCAGTTGCTCACGCTCCTGCGCGGACTCGGCGTGGCCGAACTGACCGCGCCTGAGCTGACTGGTGAATGGGAGTTCAAGCTCGCCGAGATGGAGCGGGGCCGGCTCGATCGCGACGCGTTCATGCGCGAAATCGCGGA
>JBIKTA010000227.1:0-5008 GCA_044348315.1 Burkholderiaceae bacterium
GGCGGCCTGTGGCGGGCGATGCCCTGGACAGCCACGCTCGCAATGGTCGCTGCGGCCTCGATGGCGGGCATTCCGCTCACGGGCGGTTTTCTGTCCAAGGAAATGTATTTCGCCGAAGCCATCGAGGGCTCGGTCTGGGGCACGATGAGCGGGCTATTGCCCGTACTGGCGACCTTGGCCGCGGCCTTCAGCGTGGCCTATTCGCTTCGCTTCGTTCATGACACTTTCTTCAATGGACCGCAGCGCAGCCTGCCAAACGATCACCCTCACGAACCGCCCGCGGGCATGCGCTGGCCTGCCGGGCTGCTCGTTGTCCTGTGCATCGCGGTAGGCGTGGCACCGATGCTGGTGTTCGGGCCCATCGTGCAGTTCGCTGCCACGGCCATGACCCAGGAGCCTCTGCCCGACTTCGAGATCGCCCTCTGGCACGGCTTCAACCTGGCGCTGCTGATGAGTCTGTTGGCACTCGCGGGGGGCGCACTCCTCTATCGATGGCTGAGCGCCGAGGGTCGCCTGCACCGGATCGATCCTGAACAATGGTTCACCCGCACGCGCGGTCGAGCGCTTTTCGAGGGTGCGATCGGCGCGCTGATTGACGGCTCAGGCCGGTTGACCCGCAGAACCGAAAATGGCTCGTTGCAGCAGTATCTGGCGTGGCTGATCGTTGCAGCGATCATCGCGGGCCTTGCTGCGAGCCTGGACGGCACCCCCGCTGCAGGCACGCGCTCCCTCACCCCGGCGGGACCGGTTGCTCTGGCCGTCTGGGCGATCCTGGTCCTCACCTGCGTATTGATCCTGCGCCACTACCGCAATCATTTCCACGCGGTGCTGCTGGTCGGCGTGGTGGGGCTCGTGACCGCCTTGGCTTTTTTCTCGATGTCGGCTCCGGATCTCGCCCTGACGCAGCTATCGGTCGAGGTGGTGTCGACCGTGCTGTTGCTGATGGGACTGGCTTTTCTGCCTCAGCATTCGCCGCGTGAGTCGAGCGTAACCCGACGCAGCCGCGATGCGGTGCTCGCCGGCTTGGGCGGTGCCGGAGTGGGGCTCTTCGCATGGTGGGTGATCACGCGTCCCCAGGATTCGATTGCCTGGTACTTCCTGCGTGAGGCGGTGCCTCTGGGCGGCGGCACCAACGTCGTGAACGTAATCCTGGTCGACTTCCGGGGTTACGACACCTTGGGAGAAATTACCGTATTGGGCATCGCCGCGTTGGGTGTGCATGCACTGATGACAGGCATGCGTGCCGCCCGGCCGGGATACGGCCCGGAGGGTGTGCCATGGTCATTCGCCCAACCGTCGCTGCTGTTGCGGGTTGCGACATCGGTTGCGCTACCGGTCGCCTTGATCTTCAGCGTCTACATCTTCATGCGCGGCCACAACCTCCCGGGGGGCGGTTTCATTGCCGGCCTGATCACCGCAGTCGCGCTCGTCATGCAGTTCATGGCGCTGGGTCAGCAGCAGGCCGAGTCCGCACTTCGGGCGCGAGGCGGCGAGCGCTTCGTCCGGTGGATTGCCGCAGGCCTTGCGATAGCCGGGCTGACCGGTGTTGGGGCTTTCTTCTTCGGACGCCCTTTCCTGACCAGCGCTCACGGCGTACCCGATGTGTGGCTGCTGGGGGAATTGCCACTCGCCACCGCGGCGCTCTTCGATCTCGGTGTCTATCTGACGGTGGTTGGCTCGACCATGCTCACCGTTTCGGCGCTGGGTCAGGCAAGCAGCCCCCGCTCCCCCGATCACAGGACAACTCAATCATGATGATTCCGAGCATGGAGTTCCTGCTTGCCAGCGGCATCGCGGTGGTCACCGCATGCGGCATCTACCTGATGCTGCGAGGCCGGACCTTTCCAGTCGTTCTCGGCTTGTCGCTGCTCAGCTATGCCGTCAACGTCTTCCTGTTCTCAATGGGCAAGCTCTGGACGAATGCCATGCCGGTTTTGACCGGCGCCGAGCCGGTTGCCGACCCCCTGCCACAGGCTCTGGTCTTGACCGCAATCGTGATCGGCTTCGCGACCACCGGCTTCATCATCGAACTGGCTCTGCGCAGCCGCCACGAAAACGGTACCGACCATGTCGATGGTCGTGAGCCCGACGCACCGGAACCCGCTGATGAACGCGCTTGACCTCCTTTGGCAGCAGCACCTGCCCGTCCTCCCGGTCCTGCTGCCGATGGCGACAGCGCTGCTGTTGCTTGCGCTCGGCGATGGACAGGGCGCAGCAGCGCCCCGTGGCAACGCAATCGCCCGCAATCGTCTGATCGCGCTCGCCTCCACCGGGCTGGGACTGTTGCTCGCGATCATGACCCTCGCGAACGCTGGCGATGGGACGCTGCGCGTTTACAGACTGGGTGAATGGCCAGCACCCTTCGGCATCGTGCTGCTCGTCGACCGCCTGGCGGCCATGATGCTCGTACTGACGGCCATGGTCGCGCTCCCTGCGCTGCTGCACGCCCGAACCGAGTGGGACCGCCGCGGCAGGCACTTCCATGCCCTGTTCCAGTTCCAGTTGATGGGACTCAACGGTGCCTTTCTCACCGGAGACCTCTTCAACCTGTTCGTGTTTTTCGAAGTCCTGCTGATCGCCTCTTACACCATGCTGATTCACGGGCAGGGCGCCGAGCGATTCAGGCGGGGGGTTCATTACGTCGTGTTGAACCTGGCCGCCTCCGCCCTCTTCCTGATCGCGCTCGGCTTACTCTACGCGTCGACAGGCACACTGAACATGGCGCACGCCGCGGTCCGAATCGCGGAGATTCCCGAGGCAACAGCGGCACTCGCCCGCGCGAGCGGCCTGATTCTGCTGGTGGTATTTGGGCTTAAGGCTGCGCTGCTGCCGCTGCACGGCTGGTTGCCGGCAACCTATGCCGCGGCCTCGGCGCCGGTGGCCGCACTCTTCGCTATCATGACCAAGGTCGGCGTCTACAGCATCGTCCGGGTTCACTCGGTCATTTTCGGGCCAGGCGAGGGCGTAGCGTCATCAGTGGCCGTGCCCTGGCTGCTGCCGCTTGCATTGGCAACCAGCGTGCTCGGCGTACTGGGCGCGCTGGCTGCCCCGGGATTGACGCGGATGGTGGCCTCGCTCACGGTCGCCTCGGTGGGCACGATTCTGATCGGGGTGGGTACCTTCACGCCCCAAGGCCTGTCGGCCGCATTGTTCTACCTGCTGCACAGCACCTTGATTGCAGCAGCGATGTTTCTGCTGGCCGAACAGATCGCCGCTCAGCGCAGCCACTCGGGCGACCGCCTGCAGCCCGCGGCAGCCGTTCGTGATCGCACCTTGCTGGGCCTGCTGATGCTGCTCACCGCAGCCTGGGCCGCCGGGATCCCACCGCTGCCGGGATTCATGGGCAAGATCATGCTGTTGTCGGGTACGGTCGAGCATGCCCAGCAGCCCTGGATCTGGTTCGTTTTGCTCGGGGTGGGCTTTCTCACCCTCCTGGGTCTGGCCCGCGCCGGCGTCACGCTTTTCTGGCATGTCGATGCCCCCATCAGGACGAACGCGGCGCAGGGCAAATCCAGCCCTCGGACGCTCTCGGCCATCAGCCTCCTATGGGTCTTCGGGTTGACACTCATGGTCTTCGCCAGTCCTGTCAAGCGCTATATTGATGAGGCAGTCGTGCAGATAGGCGACCGTGATCACTACGCGAAAGCAGTACTCGGCCAGGACAATCACCCCGGACTGCTGCGTCCCTACGACGGCCGCAGTCCGGAAGCGCCGGGCACGGCCCAGAAGGGAGGACAGAACTGATGCTGGCACGATGGTTCCCGCACCCCTGGCTGTCGCTGCTGCTCGCTGCAGCCTGGCTTGCGCTCTCGAACAGTCTCGAGCCTGTTCACCTGCTGTCTGCCCTGGCACTCGCCTGGCTGATCCCGAGACTGATCAGAGACCTGTTGCTGCCAGCCAGTCGTGTTCACTGGCCCGCTGCGATCGCCCTTACCCTCGTCGTGCTGAAAGATATCGTCGTGTCGAACGTCGTGGTTGCCAAACTGGTTCTGGGACCGCAGGGTCGTATGCGGCCGGCCTGGCTCGAGGTGCCGCTGGTGGGCGATCACCCCATGGTGAATGCGCTGCTGGCCTCGATCATCACGACCACACCCGGCACGGTCTCGGCGACGCTCGACGAGAAACGGGGCGTGATTCTCGTCCATGCCTTGGATTGCGGCGACCCCCAGGCTATGACCCAGGATATCGTTGAACGCTATCAGCGGCCGCTGCTGAGGATCTTCCGGGTCGATCGGCACGCGATCGGCACGTCGGCCTGAATGCCCGCCCACCCAGTGTCTTCCGCCCACCCGAGGTCAACATGAACCTGCTCCCAGTGGCCCTGGATATCGCGACAGCCGCGTTCGGGCTGGCGATGCTGCTTTGCACAGGGCGGCTGATCGCCGGCCCATCCAGCGTGGATCGCATCATCGCGGTCGATACGCTCTACCTCAATGCTGCAGCCCTGATCGTACTGCTTGGACTGCGCTGGCAAACGCCCCTGCTTTTCGAAGGGGCCCTGCTGGTTGCCATGCTCGGCTTTGCGTCGACCGTCGCGCTCGCGCGCTACCTCACCCGAGGCGAGGTGATCGAATGATGCCCGTTCAGCACCCCCTGATCGAGATCATTGCGGCCAGTGCGCTGCTGGTCGCTGCCTTTTTTGCACTGGTGGGCGCCATCGGTCTGGTGCGGCTACCCGATACCTTCATGCGCCTGCACGCACCGACCAAAGCCTCGACACTGGGCGTGGGCGGCGTTCTGATCGCTTCGATGTTGCTCGGACTCATGGAAGGCCGTCCCGGGATCGCGGAGCTGCTGATTACACTGTTCGTGTTCATCACCGCACCCGTGTCGGCAAACATGATGGCGCAGGCCGCCCTCCACCTCAAGCTGCCATCCCGAGCACCCGTTCCCGACCATGCAGTGAGTGATTGACCTATGGTCGCCATCGCGACCAGGCAATCGCATCACCGATATCGTCAGGCGAAATGCCCAGTTGTTCGAGTTTGGCCCGCACGGCATAGATCGG
>JBIKTA010000228.1:0-5002 GCA_044348315.1 Burkholderiaceae bacterium
CACCGCCGCCCGCGCGATCGTCCTCAAGGCTGTGCCTTCCGGAATGTCGGGAATCTTGCTCGCCGCCCGCTCGCCAAAAAACGCGTGCCGCAGCGCTCGGGACTCAGGGGTCTGTACGAGTTTCAAAAACAGCTCACGCTCGGCAGCGAGCCCTTCGTCAAACGGCTTGGAGAGCGCCGCTGCCAGCGCATCGACGCAGGCCACCGGCGCCGGAAAATGCCGCGCCACCGCTTGCGCCGTATTACGGGCAAATTTGAGAAAGGCCTCACCGTCCTCGTGGGCGAGCGGCAGGTCGCGTACCCGCGGCCAGGCGCCCCCAGCGGCGACCTGTTCGCGCGCGAACGCCACCGCCCCCGCAACCAGATCACCCTCGATCATTCGGTCGAAGAGCCGAGTGGCAGCGAGCTTTTCCGACATCACGGCGGTGCCGCTCACGATCATGTTGAGCGCAGCCTCCAGCCCGATCAGGCGCGGCAGGCGCTGCGTGCCGCCCCCACCCGGAAGAATGCCGAGCTTCACCTCGGGCAGTGCAATCTGTGCCCCCGCGACCGCCACCCGGTAATGACAACCCATTGCCAGCTCGAGCCCGCCTCCCATGGCCACCGAATGGATTGCGGCAATCACGGGCTTGCTGATCGATTCGATGATGCGAACCACCGAACCGAGGGTGGGTTCGGTGGTCGAGGCTGGGGTATTGAACTCGCGGATGTCGGCACCGCCAGAAAAGGCCTTGCCGCCACCGGTGATCACGATGGCCGTCACCTCCGGATCGGCCTCGGCGCGGGTAATGCCCTCGGCCAGACCCCGCCTGAGCGCATGACCCAGTCCGTTGACCGGTGGATTGTTCATCGTGATCACGGCGATGTCACCGTGTAGGGCATAGTCGATCGGATTCATTGCAGTCCTTACTGTCAGACGATCGGGTGTGCGTGATGTGCGGGTAGGGAGACTGCGGAGACCGCGCGCGCTCAACCCCCGGGCCAACGATAATCGGAAAACTGTTCCCGCAGGCGCGTCTTGAGGATCTTGCCGGTCGCACCGAGCGGCAGGCTCTCGACGAACTGGACGTCGTCGGGCAACCACCATTTCGCGATCTTGCCCTCATAAAAGGCGAGCAAGGTCTCGCGGCTGAGTTCGGCCCCGGGCTTCCTGACCACGACCAGCAGGGGCCGCTCATCCCACTTCGGGTGCGCGATTCCGATGACCGCCGCATTCGACACAGCGGGATGCGCCATGGCGAGATTCTCGAGATCGATCGAACTGATCCACTCGCCACCCGACTTGATCACGTCCTTGCTACGGTCAGTGATCTGCATGTAGCCCTCAGGGTCGATGGTCGCCACATCCCCTGTCGGAAACCAGCCCCGGCCCGCTTCGTCGTAGCGCAGCGGATCCCCGCCATCGCCCTTGAAATACTCGCGCATCACCCAGGGGCCGCGCACCAGCAGATTGCCAAAGGTCTTGCCGTCCCAGGGCAGATCTGCGTCGGAGTCGTCGACAATCTTCATGTCCACCCCGAAGACCGCCCGACCCTGTTTTTCGAGCACGCGCTGCCGGACATCGGCCGGGGCCGACAGATGCCTGGCCTGCAGCTTGGCGACCGTGCCCAGAGGCGACATTTCGGTCATGCCCCAGGCGTGCAGGACTTCGACACCGTAATCGTCACGGAAGGTGCGCAGCATCGCAGGCGGACAGGCCGAGCCCCCGATCACCGTCCGGCGGAAACTGGAGAACTTGAGCCCCTGGCTCTGCACATGCTGCAACAGACCCAGCCAAACGGTGGGCACGCCGGCGGAGAAGCTGACCTGCTCAGACTCGAAGAGCTCATAGAGAGATTTGCCGTCGAGCTGCGGGCCGGGCAGCACCAGCTTGGCCCCCACCAGACAGCTTGAGTAGGGAATGCCCCAGGCGTTGACGTGGAACATCGGTACCACCGGCAGGACCGTATCCAGCGCCGAGAAGCCCATGGCGTCGGGCAGCGCACTGCCCAAGGCGTGCAGCACCGTGGAGCGATGCGTGTAGAGCGCGCCCTTGGGGTTGCCCGTGGTGCCGGACGTGTAACAGAGCCCCACCGCGCTTCGCTCGTCAAACTCAGGCCAAGCCGGCTCGGGATCGCCCTGGGCCAGCAAGCTTTCATAGCAGGTCAGTTCGCCGGGACCCGACCAGGCCGGCAGCCGATCAGGGTCGCAGAGCGCGATCCAGCGGCTGACACCGGGACAAAGTGGGACGATCTTTTCGATGATCGGCAGGAAGCTCAGGTCAAAAGCGAGATGGCGATCGTCGGCATGGTTGACGATCCAGGCAATCTGCTCGGGATGCAGGCGCGGATTGATCGTGTGAATGACCCCGCCCATGCCGCCTACGCCGTAGTAAAGCTCGAGATGGCGATAGCCATTCCAGGCGAGTGTGGCGACCCGGTCGCCCCGCGACAGGCCGTCAGCCAAAAATGCAGCGCCCAGCTGGCGCGAGCGCTGCTCGCATTCGGCCCAGGTGTAGCGGTGAATGTCTCCTTCGACTCGGCGCGACACGACTTCGACATCGCCCGCATGCCGGGCGGCATGCTTCAGGATCGAAGACGTGAGCAGCGGCATATCCATCATCAGCCCGTGCATCGCGGTCCCCCAACGCTCATGTTGGCCGAAAGGATACCAGCACGCGACGCGGGTCTTGGAGCGGCCCGACTGCGGCGCTCATAGAATGGCGATGAATAGGTTCCTGGGTGGGCTGGGGCCGAGGCAAGACAAGGTAGTGACGATGAATCAGGAATCGGATGGCGGAACGAAAATCCAGCGCAGTGATGCCGAGTGGCGTGCGCTGCTGACCGAAGAGCAGTTTCGGGTCACGCGAAAGCACGGCACGGAGCGGGCCTTCACTGGATGCTACTGGGATCACCACGAGGTGGGCACCTACGCGTGCGTCTGCTGTGGATCGGCGCTGTTCCGATCACAGACCAAATTTGAGTCGGGTTCGGGGTGGCCCAGTTACTGGGAACCCGTCGCCCCCGAGGCCGTCACGCGTAAACGCGATTTTGGCTGGGGCATGATCCGCACCGAGGTACTCTGCGCGCGTTGCGATGCGCACTTGGGTCATGTGTTTGAGGATGGACCACCGCCGACGGGGCTTCGCTATTGCATGAACTCGGCCGCGCTGAGTTTTGTGCCCGAGCCTGAGTCATCCAAGCCTTGAAGAAGCGGGCGGGGTCTTTTCGGCTCCGCCCGCGACAAACCTGTGCAAACCTGCGCGTCAGGCCTTCTTGACTTTCTCGAGCATGCGAAAGACCGGGCGGGAATGGCCCGAGAAGAGGCGCTTCAGTGCCTTGGACAGGCAACGACGCTCGAGGGTGTTACGGCGGGTGCGGGTACGTTCAGCCATCTTTGATTCTCCGGAAAATCGGCTATTTTAGCGGGTCCGGCCGCGAGTCTGCAGGATTTTCCCGATGAAACTTCTTTTCGACCTCTTTCCCGTACTGCTTTTCTTCATTGCCTTCAAGCTCGCGGACATCTACGTCGCCACGGCCGTGGCGATCGGTGCGAGCATTGTCCAGATCGGCTGGCTGAAACTGCGTCAAAAACCGATCGAAGCCATGCAATGGACGAGCCTGATCATCATCGTAGTCTTCGGGGGGATGACGCTGTTCCTGCGCGATGAGACCTTCATCAAATGGAAACCCACGGTGCTCTACGGCGCATTCGCCGTGGCGCTGGGCGTTGCACGCTGGGTGCTCGGGCGTAATCTGATCAAGGCGATGATGGGCAGCCAGATCGCGCTACCGGCCGAGGTCTGGGAACGGATCAACCTTGCCTGGATGGGATTCTTCGTCGTCATGGGGGTGCTGAACATCTACATCGCGTACAACTTCTCGACCGACTTCTGGGTCAATTTCAAGACCTTCGGCACACTGGGCCTGACGATCGTATTCGTGCTGCTTCAGGCGCTCTACATGGGACGTCATGTCGAGCAGAAGGAGGAGTCATGAGCGAGGGCCACGCAAATGGGGCGCACGGTCGGCCCGGGCCGGTGCCTGTCGAGCGCTTGAGTGCTCTGACGCTCGAGGGGAGGATCCGGTCGAAGCTGCACTGTCTGTCGCTTCAGTTGACCGACGATAGCCACAAACATGCGGGCCACGCCGGCGCGGAGGGAGGCGCCGCGCATTTCACCCTTCATCTGGTCAGCGAAGATTTTGTTGGCCTGAGTCGGGTCGCCCGCCATCGTCTGGTCTATGATGCCGTGTCCGATCTGATGCCTCACAGACTGCATGCGCTGGTGATCGACGCCCGTACGGCTGCCGAGGCCGGCGCCGCCCCAACTTCCCTTCCTCCTACCCGCACGCCATCATGAGCCGACTTCTTTCTGGTAGCACCCTGGGCAGTTTGTTCCTCGGAGCCGCCCTCTCCGCAACGTCCCTTTCCGCCCAGGATCTGGCTGTCGTCAACGGCAAGGCCATACCTGGCGAGCGGCTCGAGGAGGTGGTCAAACAGTTCGTAGCCCAGGGGCGACCGGATTCGCCCGACCTGAGGGTACTGATCCGCGAGCAGTTGATCCTGCGAGAGCTTTTTGCCCAGGAAGCTGAGAGCAAGGGGATCGCCAAGAGTGCCGAGGTGCTGAAGCAACTCGAGCAGGCACGCGAGGACATCCTCATCCGGGCGCTCATCCAGGAGCACCTGTCCAAGGTTTCACCGGTGAGCGACGAAGAAGTCAGGCGCGAGTACGAACGACAGCACGGGGCGGCGGGCGGTGAAAAGGAATACCGCGCCCGGCATATCCTGGTCGATCGCGAGGACGAGGCGAAGCAGATCATTGCCCAGCTGAAAAAGGGCGAGCGTTTCGAGACACTCGCCCGCCGCTCCAAGGACGTGGGATCGGCCAAGCAGGGCGGCGATCTGGACTGGAATACGCCAGAGACCTTCGTCAAGGAATTCTCAGACGCGATGGTCAAGCTCACCAAGGGCGCGGTCACCGAACAGCCAGTGCGCACCCAGTTCGGCTTTCACGTAATCCGACT
>JBIKTA010000229.1:0-4989 GCA_044348315.1 Burkholderiaceae bacterium
TCACGAGTCGTCTGCACACCGGCATCAACATGGAGCTGTCTTCTTCGGTCAGCGCATGGACGTGTTCGATCTTGTCTGGAAGTGGGCACCAGACGGCAACGCACGAGCCCGCCAGTTGCGGCTTTCAGCCGAATACATGCGGGTCCGTGGCGGCGAGGATCTTCACGGTTCGGCTGGCAGGCACTCAGGTTGGTATCTTTCAGCGGTGTACCGCTTCATGCCGCAATGGGAGGCCGGCGTGCGGGTCGACCGTGTAAACGCCATGGCGCTTCATGAAGACGGCTTCGAGCCGGCCCGTCTGCTTGAGCGCAGCTTGATGCTCGCATGGAAGCCCTCGCACAGCCGGGCCGTTCGCCTTCAGTGGACGCAGCAGCGTGATCGTGGCGGCTTTGCTGACGCCGTATCAGTGGCACCCGCCAACGCGGTCCTTCTCCAGTTCGTACAGAGCCTGGGTGCCCACGGTGCGCACAGCTACTAGGTCGAGACGCGAGCAGCGTACGCTTGGGCACAGACCGATCGTGCGCATGCTCCGGGCGCTCTTGCTTGTGGTGTTCTCCGGGTGGAACACACTCGCATCCGCGCAGGCGCCCTCCCCGCTCAATGTCTTTGCGTGCGAGCCGGAGTGGGCGGCGTTGGTGCGCATCATCGCGCCCGCGGCGCGCGTCTTCAGTGCCACCCATGCCCTGCAGGATCCTCACGAGATCGAGGCTCGCCCGGCACTCATCGCCGCGCTGCGACGTGCCGATCTTGCAATCTGCACTGGTGCCGGCCTCGAGGCAGGCTGGCTCCCCATGCTGCAGGACCGCGCCGGCAACCCCCGCGTGATGCCGGGCGCCCCCGGCTTGTTGCTCGCCTCGGCAGGCATCAGACTGATTGCCGACGCTCACCATCACCCTGAGCGGGGAAAGGGTCATATCCACGCCGAGGGGAACCCGCATTTTCACCTCGATCCGCACCGCTACGCCGAGGTCGCCGTACGACTCACCGAGCGGCTCGTGATGCTCGACCCGTCTGGATCACAGGTCTATCGCGAGCGACTCGCCGTCTGGCTGCCCGCCTGGCAGGCGCACCTCCAGCGCCTCAGGCTCGACGCGAAGCCCCTGTTCGGACTCGCCGTGGTGGCCGAACACTCATCTTTTGCTTACCTTTTTCGTTGGCTCGATCTCTACCAGGTCGCCGATCTCGAGCCCATACCCGGCGTGCCACCGACCCCCGCGCATTTGCGCTCGCTTGTGGAGGCTGCTCGAAGCGACCCTCCCAGCGCGATCATCCAGACCCTCTACCAGCAACCGCAATCGGGCCAGTGGCTGGCTCGTCAACTCCGACTGCCCTTGCTGCGCCTGCCATCCACGGTGACGCCTGACGGACTCAGCTCCACCCCAGAGGGTCTTTTCGAGCATCTCGTCCACTCGCTGCTGCGGGAACTTCGCCCGCCGCCGACCCGGCCCTGAACATGGGGGTGAGCGAAACGATCGAGCTGATCGGCTGGCCGCTCGGCGCGGGCTTGCTGGTGCTCGTCACGCACCTGCCGCTCGGCGTTCAGGTGCTGCGGCGAGGGATCGTGTTCATCGATCTTGCAATCGCACAGATTGCCGCGATCGGGGTGATGTCAGGGGGGCTACTCTTTGAATCGGACAGCGCGACGCTCCATGGACTGATCTTTGCCCTGGGCGGAGCGGGTTTGATCGCTACGCTCACCCGGTTCTGGCCAGAGCATCGCGAGGCCCTGATCGGGCTGCTCTACGTGGGTGCGGCCGCCGTGTCGATTCTCGCCATCAGCGCCGATCCTCATGGCGCCTTGCGATTAAAGGCCTTGCTCGCGGGCGATGTGCTCTGGGTGACTGCCGGGGCGCTGGGGCCGCTGGCGCTCGCTACAGTCCTGTTCATGGCGCTTGCCCGGCTGCGCCGCAATTGGCTGGCCCATGACTGGGTGTTCTACCCGGTCTTTGCCGTGCTCGTGAGCCTGAGCCTGCCGGTACTCGGAGTCTATTTGGTGTTCGCGACCTTGATTGCCCCAGCGCTTGCGTGTGCGTCCCGAGCGCAGCGGGCCCCGCCCGGGACGCTGGCTGAGCGTGCACCTTGGCAGGGATGGTTGACCGGGGGATGCGGCTTCATCGCCGGACTGCTGCTCGCGGTGCGGCTTGATCTCCCGGCAGGTCCTGCGGTGGTGGTGACGCTCGTGACCCTCGCGCTCGGCTTGCGCCTCTGGCAGTCTGTCGTAGACTAGGAGGCCCAGCGTCCCACCGTCCACAGGAAAGCGTTCGTGTCTGTGCCCCGAGCCGTTTCTTCCCGCCCCACCCAAGCACGAGGCAAGGCGAGCCCGCTCGATGCGCAACTCGACGCGGCGCTGCAGCGCTGTGTCACACGCGGGGGTCAGCTGACCGCCTTGCGGCGCGAGGTGCTCCGGCTGCTCCTCCAGCGGGGCGGCACGGCCAAAGCCTACGATCTGCAGGACGACATGCGGATCGCGCACGGGCGGGTGGCCCCGATGACCGTGTACCGCGCGCTCGACTTTCTGATGCAAATGGGTCTGGTGCATCGTGTCGATGCGCTGAACACCTTTGTCGTCTGCACCCACCAGCATGCTCACGATGACGAGTCGCTTCAGACCGTGATGCTCGCCTGTACTGCGTGCGGCGAGGTGCGCGAGGAGGTGCTGCCCGATGAGACCGCCGCGCTTTCGGCGGCCATACGCCAGCGGCTGACGTTTGCGCCCACAGCATTCGAGGTCAAGGGCCTCTGCGAGAACTGCCACAAGGAGACCGAAAAGCGATGAATCGAATACTGCCGCTTCACCCCGTGAAAGAGCGACTGCGTGCCGGTGATGTCGCCCTCGGGATGAACGTCCGCCTGGCACGCTCGCCGGATATTGCCCGTATTGCCAAGGCGAGCGGGCACGATTTCATCTTCATCGACACCCAGCACTCGATCTTCAATCTCGAGAGCATCCAGCAGATCGCTCACACCGCACTCGCGCTGGGCATCTCGCCTCTGGTTCGGGTCAAGGGCATCGACGACCCAGACGTGTCGCTGCTGCTCGACAATGGCGTGACCGGCATCGTCTATCCCGACATCAATACCGCCGAGCAGGCTCGCCGCGCGGTCGAAGTCTGCCGATTTGCCCCGCTTGGCAAGCGAAGCGTGGTGGGCGGTTATCCTCATTTCGACTATCGGGGGGTGCCGCTCGCCCAGTCGCTACCCGAGCTGGACGAAGCCTGCCTGCTGGTGCTCATGATCGAAACCGCCGAGGGGCTGGCGAACATCGAGTCGATCTGCGCGGTGCCCGGGGTCGATGTCATCCACATGGGAACCAACGATTTTGCAGCCAATATCGGCAAGGCAGGCCAGTTCGAGGACCCCGAGATCGTTGCCGCACAGGCACGCGTCATTGAAGTGGCGAGGCGGCACGGCAAATTCGCTGGCTGCGGCGGCAACCGCAACGTCGAACGCCAGCTCAATGCGATACGCGGGGGCGCGCAGTTTCTCACGACACAGACGGACATCGGGTTCCTGATGGCGGCTGCCCAGCATTGGGTGAGCGGCGTCCGCAGCGGACTCGCCTCATGAATAACCCTCGCTCCGCTCGTCTGCGCGAACTGCTGGCACAGGGCGGCCCCGGCATCGTGCCGGGCGCGACCGACTGCTTCACAGCCCGTCTCATTGAGTCAGCTGGGTTTCCCATGGTGTACGTGACGGGAGGGGGCACAGCCAACACCTTTCTCGGGGGTCCGGATATCGGGCTGGTCACGCTCAACGAACTCGCAAGCCAGGTTGAACGCATCAGCGACGCCGTTTCGGTCCCGGTCATCGCCGATTGCGACACCGGATTCGGTGGGGTCGCCAACGTGCGGCGGGCGCTCCGTGCCTACGAGCGCGCCGGCGCGTCGGGCCTACACATCGAGGATCAGGTGTTTCCCAAGCGCTGTGGACATTTCGACGGCAAGGCCGTGGTCCCCGTGGAAGACATGCTCTACCGGCTGCAAGCTGCCCTCGATGCGCGCACCGACCCCAACTTTCTGATCATTGCGCGGACCGATGCCCGGGGACCTGAGGGTTTCGAGCGCGCGCTCGAGCGCGCGCATCGCTACATGGAGACCGGCGTAGACGCCCTGTTTTTCGAGCAACCGCGCAGCACTGAAGAACTCCAAAAGGTCGGCGAGGCGTTCCCGGGTGTCCCCTTGATTGCCAACATGGTCGAGCGCAGCAAGACGCCGCTGCTACCCGAGAGCGAGTTGCGCGCGATGGGCTACCGGATCATTCTCTATGCCAACGCCGCACTGTATCTGGGTGCCTACGCGATTCGGGCTGGGCTCAGGACACTGCGTGAACAGGGCACGACCGAAAGCCTCCTGGGCCGGATGATGAGCTTCGAGGAGCGACAATCCTTGATCGGTCTGGCGCAGTCTGATGCGTACGAGCGCGATCTGGTCGATCGCGTCCAGGCTCGACTCCGCTGATCTCGCCGGGGCGCTCCCGTCCGGGCGCGCGCCCGCGCTGACCTCACGTCATTGCACGCGCCTCACATCACTGCGCGAGGCGATTCATATGGGCACCGTACCGGCCAGCGTGATCCGGTGCATGAGACGACGGTAGCCGTGATAGTCATTGACCGGATAGTGCTGCGCGCAACGGTTGTCCCAGATCGCCAGCATGCCGGGTCTCCAGCGCAAGCGGAAGCAGAACTCGGCGCTGACCTGATGCGCAAACAGGTATTCGAGCAAGGGTTTCGATTCGGCCTCAGTCCAGCCCGAGAAGCGCGCGGTGTGCGCGCGGTTGACGAACAGCGCCTTGCGGCCTGTTTCAGGGTGGGTGCGCACCACCGGGTGCTCGGCGATCAGGGTGGGCCGGCCCCCCCCGCCCTGACTGTTCATCGTGTCCTCGCGAGTCTTTGACACGTCCGCCAGTGCCGAGGAGTTCACCCCGCGCAGCGATTCCAGAGTCGCCTTGCAGCCCTCTGACAAGGCGTCATACGCGGCATACATGTTGGCA
>JBIKTA010000230.1:0-4960 GCA_044348315.1 Burkholderiaceae bacterium
GAACGCTCGGATACGGTCGCATACTCCGCAAAGGCCGAGCAGCCGAGGTGATGATGCAGCGGGGCTGCGTCCGATCCCCTGTGCGAGCCGCTCGAAAGACCCTGCACAAGGGACAAGCGCCGGTAACCCCCAAGGAGAGCACCCGAAGCATTCGATTCACCACCGGGCAGGCATAAGGCGGGTCGACCGACGGCGCAGCTTTGACAGGCTCCGCAGGAGGGCCGAAAGATCATCACCACATGATCGCCGACCGAAAAGCGACTGACACCAGCGCCTAACTCAACGATCTCACCCGCCGCCTCGTGGCCGATGACCAAGGGCAGGGGCCACAAACGATCACCATTCACGGCAGACAGATCGGAGTGACAAAGACCCGCTGCATGAACCCTGACAAGCACCTCGCCGGGCCCCGGCGGGGCGAGCTCCACCTCCTCGATGACAAGCGGCCGACTCTCCGAATACGGCATCGGAAGCCCCGCCTCACGCAAGACCGCAGCCCGCACCCTCATCGCTCAAGCCCCTGAGAATCTGTTCTCATGCGAAATGACCCCGTCCATCACAGCCCGGCCAGACACAGATACTTGATCTCAAGGTATTCGTCCAAACCCTGGCGAGCACCTTCCCGGCCCAGACCCGACTGTTTGACCCCACCGAAGGGCGCGACCTCAGTCGACAGCATGCCGCTGTTCACACAGACCATGCCGGATTCGAGCGCCTCAGCAACCCGGAACACCCGCCCGATATCACGCGAATAAAAATAGGCCGCGAGCCCGAACTCGGTGGCGTTGGCCATTGCAATCGCGTCCTCGTCGGTCGAAAAGCGAAAGAGCGGCGCAACCGGACCAAAGGTCTCCTCACTCGCCACCCGCATGCCCTGCGTGACATCGGCCAGCACGGTCGGCGCATAGAAAAGCCCACCCCGTTCGTGGCGGTGCCCACCGACCAAAAGCCGTGCGCCCTGGGCGATCGCATCCGAAACATGCTCCTCGACCTTTGCCAGCGCAGCCGGCTCGATCAAGGGCCCGATCAGGACACCCGGCTCTGTGCCGGCACCGACGCTCAGGTCGGCGACACGCAGCGCGAGCTTGCGGGCAAACTCATCGTAAACCCCATCCTGAACATAGATGCGGTTTGCGCACACACAGGTTTGACCGGCATTGCGATATTTCGAGGCGATTGCCCCCTCGACTGCCGCATCGACATCGGCATCATCGAACACGATGAAGGGCGCATTGCCGCCGAGCTCCAGCGAAAGCTTCTTCACCGTTTCAGCGCTTTGTCGCAACAAGATCCGCCCGACCTCGGTTGAACCGGTGAACGAAATCTTGCGCACCCGGGGATCGTCACAAAGCGTGCGGCCCACCTCCGGCGCGTGCGGCGCATCGGCCGTAACGATGTTGAACACACCGGGCGGGACGCCCGCACGCTCGGCGAGCACCGCCAAGGCGAGCGCGCAGAGCGGCGTCGCCTCCGCAGGCTTGGCCACGACCGTGCAACCCGCCGCCAAGGCAGGCGCCACCTTGCGGGTGATCATCGCAATCGGAAAATTCCACGGCGTGATCGCACCACACACCCCGATCGGCTGCTTGAGCACCAGCACGCGCCGATCGGCTGCATAAGTGGGCACAACCTCACCGTAGGCCCGCTTGCCCTCCTCGGCAAACCACTCGACAAACGAGGCGCCATACATCACTTCGCCCCGTGCTTCAGCAAGCGGTTTGCCCTGCTCGCGTGTCATCAGCATCGCGAGGTCATCGGCATGACTCACGATCAAGTCGTACCAGCGCCGCAGAATCGCTGCCCGCTCGCGAGCGGTACGCCTGCGCCATACGGGCAGCGCCCGCTCAGCCGCATCGATGGCGAGCCGCGTCTCGGCTGCGCCCATATCAGGCACCTGCGCGATCACTTCACCGGTTGCCGGATCGGTCACGGAAAACCGCGCACCCGACTGCGCCTCAACCCATTCACCCGCTATCCAGGCACGGCTGGCGAGCAACGCCCCGTCTTTCAACTGCACAGCACCAGACATCGACCACCTCCATTCGAATTCAGAAACATGCCCGCCACCCAACCTGCACGCTCAGACAGGCGTCAACACACGACGATTGCCTCACTTCATCGTGGGCATGACGAACTCGGCACCCGCGCGGATGCCGGCCGGCCAGCGCTGCGTCACCGCCTTGTACCGGGTATAGAAGCGCACGCCTTCGGGCCCGTGGATATGGTGGTCCCCAAAGAGCGAGGCTTTCCAGCCACCAAAGGAATGAAACGCAAGCGGCACCGGAATCGGGACATTGATGCCCACCATGCCGATTTTCACGCGTGATGCAAATTCGCGCGCCGCATCACCTTCACGGGTGAATATCGCGCAGCCATTGCCATATTCGTGCTCATTGACCAGGCCGAGCGCCTCTTCGAAATTCGCCACCCGGACCACCGACAGCACCGGGCCGAAAATCTCCTCACGATAGATGCGCATCTCAGGTCGCACATGATCGAAGAGGCAGCCACCCACGAAAAAGCCCTGCTCGCGACCCGCCACGGTGCGCCCCCGGCCATCGACCACCAGCGTCGCACCCTCGTCAATACCCGCCTCGACATAGCCCAGGACCCGATCGGCGTGGGCACGCGTCACCAGCGGACCCATCTCCGCCGCCGGATCCATGCCGTCGGCCATATGGATTGCGGGCACACGCTCGGCCAGGCGCGCGACCAGCCGGTCGGCAATATCGCCCACCGCAATCGCCACCGAAATCGCCATGCAACGCTCACCCGCCGACCCGTACGCCGCGCCGATCAGGGCATCGACCGCCTGATCGAGATCGGCGTCGGGCATCACGACCATGTGATTCTTGGCACCGCCCAGCGCCTGGACGCGCTTGCCGTGTCGACCCGCGAGCTCATGAATATGCCGGGCGATTGGCGTAGAGCCGACAAAACTCACCGCGTCGACCCGCGGATGCGTGAGCAAGGCATCCACCGCCTCGCGATCCCCCTGGACCACGTTGAACACGCCATCGGGCAGCCCGGCCTCCTTCAGCCAGCGGGCCAGCAGCAGGGAGGCGGAAGGGTCACGCTCAGAGGGCTTCAAGACGAAGGTGTTGCCGCAGGCGATCGCCACCGGGAACATCCACATCGGCACCATGACCGGAAAATTGAAGGGTGTGATGCCCACCGCAACGCCCAGGGGCTGACGGACCGAATACATGTCGATCCCGGTGCCGACCTGCTCGCTGAACTCGCCCTTGAGCAGTTGCGGCATCCCGCACGCGAACTCGACGACCTCCAGACCCCGGGTGATCTCACCGTGCGCATCGGAGAGCACCTTGCCGTGCTCGGCGGTGATCACCGCGGCGAGTTCGGCGGCGTTGCGCTCAACGATCTCCTTGAAGCGGAACATGACCCGGGCTCGGCGCAAGACCGGCGTAGCCGCCCAGTCCGCTGCGGCGGCTGCCGCGCTTGCCACCACACGGTCCACCTCGGCCGGCGTTGCCAGCGCCACATCACGCGCCACCCCCCCTATGGCGGGATTGAAGACCGGTGCCCGACGCGCCTCGCGCGAAGGGGTGACCACCTGTCCGTCCATCCAGTGCCCCACACACGAATCCATCTGTATATCGTCGCGTGCCACCTGTCTCTCCTTCTCTTTCCCAGTCTATCGGCGCGTATCGATTGATTCGTTCAACCAATTGAACGATAATTCGACCAGCTGAACATCCGATCATGTTGGTCCCAAGTATTGCGCATGTCAAACCTCGTGTTGAGCGATCGTGGCGAAAGCGCCGCGCGCCCGGTCCCGGCAGTCGAGCGGGCTGTACGGTTGATGGATACGCTTGCGAGCTCGAGGCGTCCGATGGCGCTTGCCGAGCTCGCGCGCGAGCTCGCACTGCCCAAGAGCAGCGCTCATGGCCTGCTCGCGACGCTCGTGAGCCTGGACCTCGCCCGCCGGGACGCCGACGGCCACTTCGCCCTGGGTCCCAGGGCCCTGCAGTGGGCAAGCGCCTATTCGCTGCAGTCGGATGTGACTGCCGCATTTCTTGAGCAAACCCGTCATCCGGGACCACTGGCCTCAGAAACCGTGATGCTCGCCGTGCTCGATGGCCGCGAGGTTGTCTATCTCGCCTGCCGTCAGGGCAGTCGGCCGCTCGCGGTCAATTTCAGGGTGGGCGGTCGCCTGCCCGCGACCTGCACCGCGACCGGCAAGGCCATGCTCGCCACCCTGAGCGAAGGGCTACGACGTCCCCTGCTCGAGCCACCGCTTGCCCAACTCACCCGACACAGCATCACCGAGCCTGCGACCCTCGCGCGGCGGCTCACAGTGATCCAGCGCCAGGGCTATGCCGTCGATGACGAGGAGACCGCCGAAGGCATGCAGTGCTTCGGAGCGCCGGTCTTCTGCGCGGGAGAGTCGAGTGCGATCGCAGCTGTCGCAGTAAGCCTCATCAAGGCCGGTCTGTCCACCCGCCGCCGCGATGCGATGATCGAAGCGATTCGCCAACTCGCTCAGCACCTGAGCCAACGGCTCGGCGCACAATGAGCGGAACGCCCACCCCCTCTCCACTCATGAATCCTTCGCAACCCAGCGCGACAGCGCCCCTGCCCATCGCGGTGACGCTCGGCGACGCCTCGGGCATCGGACCCGAGATCGTGCTGAAAGCCTGCGCAGAGTTGGCCGGCCAGTACGAGCTTCTGGTGATCGGCGATCGCCAGTGGATCGCTCGAGAAGCCGAACGGCTCGGCTTGCCGATGCCCGCCCGGATCGATCATGTCGGCGCCCTCCCAGCGGATCTGCGCATCGGCCAGGTCGACGCCCGTGCAGGCGAGGCGGCGTTTCAGGCCATCATTCGCGGCGCACAGCTCGCGCTCGAGGGTCACGTGCGGGCACTCGTCACCGCACCGATCTCAAAGGAGGCCATGCAGGCTGCAGGCCATGATTTCCCGGGCCACACCGAGCTCCTTG
>JBIKTA010000231.1:0-4959 GCA_044348315.1 Burkholderiaceae bacterium
CACAGGACAAGCCCTTGGTCGCGGGTGTTGACGGCACGTTTGCACCGCATGCGATGCCGCGACTGAGCAGCGGGGTGGAAGGGTTCAATATCGACTTGATCAACGAGATCAGCCGGCAGATCGGTCGTCGCATTGATCTCCACGTGGCGGAATTTTCGGGGTTGATTCCGGCCTTGAACGCGGGCAGGATCGATTTCGTCGGGGCGCCAACCACGGTAACGGCCGAGCGGGCGAGCAGTCTGCTGTTCACCGAGGGCTATCTGAACACTTTTTTCCAATTCGTGGTCGCCGCAGGCAAGCCCGATCTCAAGACCTTTGCCGATCTGAAGGACAAGACCATTGCCGCGAACAAGGGCTCGGCCTACGACCGATGGCTCGCCGAGCATGCCACTCGCTATGGCTTTCGCGCCGAAGCCTACCCGACCCATCCAGATGCCGTTCAGGCTGTGCTGTCCGGGCGTGCCGATGCCGCCCTGGGCGGCAACACCGTGGCGGCTCACGCAGCACTGCGCAACAAGGGCAGGCTTCAGTTGACTACGCTGGTGATCGATGAGGGTCTGGTTTGGGCGGCGCCGTTTCGCAAAGACGACTGGGCTCTTCGCAATGTCGTCGATGCGGCCATCGAGTGCCTGAAGCTCAATGGCACGATCGCACGTCTTCATCTCAAGTGGTTTGGCACCCGCCCCGCGCCGGGGTCGGCGGCCTTGACCGTCTTTCCCGGCTACGGCGTGCCCGGGCTGCCGGGTCATGAGGCGAGTGTGCACACGCCCCAGTGCAAGTGAATGCCGGCAGGGGCGTCGGCCAGCCGACCGGGGTCTCGATTCAGGTTGAGGAACAATCAGCGGCCAGGCAGGCCGCAAAGGACACGAGATGAATGATGCGCGAATTCTGGTGATCAATCCCAACTCGATCGAGGCGGTGACAGCGGGCATCGATCGTGCGCTCGAGCCGCTGCGTTTTCCTGGCGGGCCGCAGTTTGAGTGCGTCACGCTCTCGGAGGGTCCGCCCGGGATCCAGACGCAGCGCGATGCTGACGCTGTGATCGAGCCGCTTTGTGCATTGATTCAACGCCGCAGCGACTGTGCGGCCTATGTGATTGCCTGCTACAGCGACCCGGGGCTTCACAGCGCGCGCGAGCTTACCCGTCGTCCGGTGCTCGGCATTTCCGAGTGTGGCGTGCTTACCGCGCTGACGCTGGGCCATCGATTCGGTGTGATCGCCATTCTCGCGGGCTCGGTTCCGCGGCACCTGCGCTATCTGGGCGCGATGGGCGTGGCCGATCGGCTGGCCGCCGAGTTGCCGGTCGGTCTCCAGGTCAGCGAATTGAGCGATGCCTCCCGCACGCTCTCACGCCTGGTTGATACGGGTCGACGGCTGGTCGATGAGCATGGGGCGCATGTGGTCGTGATGGGCTGCGCGGGCATGGCTCAGTACCGCAAGCCGCTCGAGGATGCGCTTGGCGTGCCGGTGGTTGAGCCGACCCAGGCCGCTGCCGGCATGGCAATCGCGCGGGTCAGGCTCGCTACGGTCTAGTCGGGCCTTGCGCAGACCGGGCAGCTCTCGAGAGGCCCTGCGCCTATCAGGGTTGGCCGGAACGGGCAGGCCGAGTGAGCGTTCGGGCCTCGTGTGCGAGCAGGGCGGCCTTGCGTTCGATTCCGGCCGCGAACCCGGTCAGGGATCCGCCTGCGCCGAGGACGCGGTGGCAGGGCCGGATGATCAGCCAGGGGTTGCGCCCAATGGCCTGGGCGACGGCGCGTACCGCCTGCGGCCGGCCCAAGCGCTGCGCAAGAGTTGTGTAGGTGACCGTTTCCCCAAAGGGGATCGACGCCAGTTCAGCCCAGACGGATTGCTGAAGCGGGGTGCCGGTGTGCTCGAGCGGCAGGTCAAAGGACAGTCGGTGGCCGTCGAAGTACTCGACTAGCTGTCGGCGAACCCGATGCAGCAACAGGCTTCGGCTCGCGGTGGGCGTCAGGGCGATAACAGGGAGATGGCGCTGACCGGCGAAATAGAGGCCTTGAAGTGCATCGCTCGAACCGACCGCGATCATTCGCCCCAGTGGCGAGTCGAAGTAAAGAACATCCAGCATCTTGAGGCTTCCCGGCGACTGCGCAGGCTATCGCTATAGCCAAGACTGTACCGCATTCAGTGACGCCACCTGGGGCCCAACAGACAGGGACTTGATCGAATCCCGGCCCGGGATCGGCGACAATCTTGGTCCGTCAATGAGCAGCGTCTGCCTGCTTGGCGTGAAAACCGACATCTTCAACGCTTTTACGAGAGGAAAATTTTTATGCACCCGACCCGCAGAACCCTCGGAGCCCTGGCCGTATCTGCCCTGACGGTCGCCGGTCTCGGCAGCATCGCGACGCCGGTGAGCGCCCAGGAGTGGCCCAACCGGCCGGTCCGGATGATCAACCCGTTTGCAGCGGGCTCGGCGGTCGATGTGGTCGCTCGGCTGCTTGCCGACCGCATGTCCAAGGACGTGGGCCAGCAGTTTCTGGTCGACAACCGGACAGGGGCTTCCGGCAACATCGGCACCGAAGTTGCAGCGCGCTCAAAGCCCGACGGCTACACCTTCCTGGTCGGCTCTCCCGGCACGATGGCGATCAACCCCGCCCTGTTCGACACGCTGCCCTACGATGCGCTGAAGGACTTTGTCCCAGTGTCGCATCTGGTCTCGTTTCCTCAGGTCCTGGTCGTCAACCCCAAGGTTCCGGTCAAGACGGTGGCTGAGCTGATCGCGTGGGTGAACGCCCAGCAGGGCAAGGTCAACTATGCGTCTTCGGGCCGCGGGTCTACCTCGCATCTGGTGATGGAGTTGATCCGCTCGGAGGCCAAGCTTCAGATGACCCACATCCCCTATCGCGGTGGCGCGCCCGCGATCCAGGCCCTGATCGGTGGGGAAGTGCAGCTTGCCGTCGAGGGGTTGCCCTCGTTGCCCGGACACCTGTCGGCAGGTTCGATCCGGCCGATCGCCGTGACCTCGGAAAAGCGCGCCGCGTCGCTGGCCGATGTGCCGGCGCTCTCGGAAACCTACCCTGGCTTCGATGCAGCTGCCTGGGTCGTGCTCTTTGCCCCGACAGGTACGCCGGCTGCGATCGTCGATCGCATGGCTGCCAACGTCAAGCGTGCCCTGGCGGTACCCGAGGTGCTCGAGCGGCTGGGTACCATGGGCGCCACCGCCTTCGGGTCGACGCCCGCCGAAACCGGAGCCTTCCATAAACGCGAGTTGGAGAAATTCAAGCGCGCGGTCGATATCTCCGGCGCCAAGAACGAGAAGTAAACCGGCATAGGGCAGAGGGGCGGGCGCCTGCCCCTCTGCCCGCACCGGAGGTCATCGCCTTACCGGTGGCTGCGCGCGGCCGCAGCCTTTGCCATTTTTTCCCCGCAGATCAGGCCCAGCCCGAAGGATTGGGCGAGACCGTTTCCGGGCAAATAGCCTGCGCCCCCAATGCCTGAAATCGAAGCCGCTGCCCCACCTGCCGCATACAGCCCCGCGATGGGCGTGCCGTCTGCCTTGACGACGCGGCCCTGTTCGTCGACACGCAAGCCCCCCTGGGTGTGCGCGAGCGCGCCGGTGACCCAGGCTGCACGAAAGGGCGCCGCGAGCGGCGGACCGAAGCGCTTGCGGCCCATTTCGGGATCGGTGCCCGAGCGGACGAACCCCGCGAAATTTGCAAAGGTTTGGGCAAACACGTCCGGATCGATATCGAAGAGCCGCGCCAGCGCCTCGGGGGTGTCGGCCTCTTTGACATGACCGGCCTCGCAGGCTTCGCGATACGGACCTTGTCGGGAGGCGGTTTCGTGGATGCGCGCATCGAAGACCTCGAGCGCAACGCCACCGGGCTGGGCCAGCACGAAGGCGCCGAGCTCGGACGGACCGATGTCTTCGGCAACAAATCGCCGACCCGTCCGGTTGACCATGAAGGCGCCCAGCGAGGGCAGCGCCATGCCGAGCCGCGTCTTGCCGCCCGGGTTGACGTGCCCCTGGCCCTGATAGCCCTGCATGAAGGCCACATCGGCGCCCAGCGCACGCGCCCATTCGACTGAACAGCCATCGTTTGCGCCCGCACCGATGTGCATGGCGCCGGCCATCTCGGGAATGTATTGCGCGAGCATCGCCGGGTTGCTCGCGAAGCCGCCCGTGGCGAGTAGCACCGCGTGCGCGCGGAAATCAAGGCTCGCGCTGTTGATGCGGGCCCGTGCGCCCACGACGGCTCCGTCCTCGGTGACGAGCCCCGTCCCTTCCGCGTCGGCGACCACGCGGATGCCCGCCTGCCGCCCGACTGCATCACGCAGCAGTTGATGCAGTTCGCGACCACTTTCTTTTGGCGTGGCATGCATGCGGGGCACGGAATGGCCGGGCACCTGCAGTTCGGGTAGCCATTTGACCGGGAGTTCAATTTCGTCGATCAGGAAGTCAATCGCGGGGGCGGTCTGCCGTGCGATCGCCGCAAGGATCGGAGGATCGACGATGCCTTGCGCCTTGGCGGTGACATCGGCGGCAAAACGTTCCGGGCTGTCCTCGACGCCGGCTTCCCGCTGAAAACGCGTCCCTGCGCCTGGGAACAGTCCGCCGCTCACCAGCAGGTTGGAGGGCCCGTGCAGATCGCGTTCAAGCAGGATCACCGAGGCGCCGCGGCGCGCAGCGACGAGTGCACTGAAAAGTCCGGCCGCACCCGCGCCGACGATCACGATGTCAGCGGTGCGATCTGCAGGGCTTGAGAGGGATGAGGTCATGATGCTGATGGCGGAGAGTCAATGAACGAGGCGCATCGTACCCGCTCGGTGCGCCGGCCGAAAGTCGGGGATGGGTGGCGCGGTTCGATCCTAGACGGTGGACTCGGCGAAGGGGCTCACTCGATCACCTGCCAGTGGCCACCCTTGTCCGGACCGATTCGCTGCAGGCGGCCAGACTCGCGAAGTTTCCGGATGGCGCGCTTGATCGCGCTCTCGGAC
>JBIKTA010000232.1:0-4952 GCA_044348315.1 Burkholderiaceae bacterium
ATCGGTTGGATGCCGCCCCCCGTTTTGGCGGCAATTTTTCGACAAATCAATGAGTTTGATCTAAAATAAAACCATTTTGTCGTCAGTTGCGATCGGTTGCTTGGTTTTGCGGGTGCGTCCTGTCCTGGGGCGGCCCGAGCGACGATCCCGTTTTTTGGCCGACGGCATCGACCCCTGGAGGAGTGTCATCCCATGGATCTGCGCAAGCTGAAGACCCTGATTGATCTCGTGTCCGAGTCCGGCATCGCCGAGCTCGAGGTGACCGAGGGCGAAGACCGCGTCCGGATTGTCAAGGCGGGCGCTGCGATGCAGTCGGGACAGCACACCGTCGCTTATTTCCCGCAGCCGGGCGGGCCCCTGCCTGCGCCGCCCGCGCCCGCGGTCGCCGCCGCCGAGTCTTCGTCCAGCGCGCCGAGCGGCCATGTCGTCCGCTCGCCGATGGTCGGGACCTTCTATCGCTCCGCGCAGCCGGGTTCCGAGGCTTTCGTCTCGGTCGGCAGCAAGGTGAGCAAAGGCGCGGTCCTCTGCATCATCGAGGCGATGAAACTGATGAACGAGATCGAGGCCGACTGCGAGGGAACCGTCAAGGCGGTGCTCGTCGAGAACGGATCTCCGGTCGAATATGGCCAGGCTCTGTTCGTGATCGAGCCCTGATGACGAAGTGCCCGCCAGGAGCTGCAGCATGTTCGAAAAGATCCTGATCGCCAACCGCGGTGAGATTGCGCTGCGCATTCAGCGCGCCTGCCGCGAACTCGGCATCAAGACCGTCGTCGTGCATTCCCAGGCCGATACCGAGGCCAAGTACGTCAAGCTCGCCGACGAGTCGGTCTGCATCGGGCCACCCCCCTCCCGCGACAGCTATCTGAATATCCCTGCGATCATCAGCGCAGCCGAAGTGACCGACGCCGAGGCGATCCACCCCGGTTACGGATTCCTCTCCGAGAACGCCGATTTTGCTGAGCGGGTCGAAAAAAGCGGCTTCGTGTTCATCGGTCCCCGGTCCGATTCCATCCGTTTGATGGGCGACAAGGTCTCCGCCAAGGAGGCGATGCGCAAGGCCGGCGTGCCGGTCGTGCCGGGTTCGGACGGAGCGCTGCCCGAAGAGCCCAAGGAGATCCTGCGTACTGCGCGCGCGGTCGGCTACCCGGTGATCATCAAGGCTGCAGGCGGTGGTGGTGGGCGCGGTATGCGTATTGTGCATACCGAGGCTGCGCTTCTGAACGCGGTCACCATGACTCGCTCCGAGGCACAGTCGGCCTTTGGCAACGGCTCGGTCTATCTCGAGAAATTTCTCGAGAACCCTCGTCACATCGAGATCCAGATTCTCGCGGATACCCACGGCAGCGCGATCTACCTCGGCGAGCGCGACTGCTCGATGCAGCGTCGCCACCAGAAGATCATCGAGGAGGGGCCTGCGCCGGGCATTCCCCGTCGATTGATTGAGCGGATTGGCGAGCGATGTGCGGATGCGTGCCGGAAGATGGGCTACCGCGGTGCCGGTACGTTCGAGTTTCTGTTCGAAAATGACGAGTTCTTCTTCATCGAGATGAACACGCGCGTTCAGGTTGAGCATCCGGTGACCGAACTGATCACGGGCATCGACATCGTTCAGGAGCAGATCCGGATTGCAGCGGGCGAGCGTCTCCGTCTGCGTCAACGCGATGTCGTGTTGAGGGGGCATGCGATCGAGTGCCGGATCAACGCCGAAGACCCCTACCGTTTCACGCCCTCGCCGGGCCGCATCACGGCCTGGCATCCCCCGGGCGGGCCCGGAATCCGGGTCGATTCGCATGCATACTCGGGCTATGTCGTGCCGCCTCATTACGACTCGATGATCGGCAAGCTGTTGGCCTACGGCGATGATCGCGAGCAGGCGCTGCGGCGCATGCGGATTGCGCTGTCCGAGATGGCGGTCGAGGGCATCCTCACGAACCTGCCGCTTCATCGCGAGTTGCTCGCCGACGCACGCTTTGTCACCGGGGGTACCTCGATTCACTACCTCGAACAGAAGCTCGCCAAGCGCAAGACAGACGGTGCATGACCGTGTGGGTCGAGATCAGCTTTGTCGTTGAGGGCCAGCTTGCGGAGCGATGGTCCGACTCGCTCCTCGAAGCGGGTGCACTTGCGGTCGAGTCCGAGGATGCGGACGCTGATTCGCCTGCCGAAGTCGCGCTCTTTGGCGAACCCGGTGAGCCCGCGCCCGCGGCGAGTTGGCAGCGTACGCGGCTCCGCGCGCTGTTCGATCGTGGGCCTGAGCCTCAGACTCTGATCGATCAGGCCGCGCGGGCGGCGGGCCTGCCGTTTCCGCAGGTATGGCAACAGGTCGATGTGGCCGAGCAGGACTGGGTGCGCCTCACCCAGGCGCAGTTCGAGCCCATTCCGATCGGCACGCGGTTGCTGATCGTGCCGTCCTGGCATGTCGAGGCGATGGCAGCAGCCGGTCACGCGGGTCGTCACTTGATTGAACTCGATCCTGGCCTTGCCTTCGGAACGGGCAGTCATCCCACCACCCGGATGTGCCTGGAGTGGATCGACCAGCATCTCGAATCTGCCGCGCGGGTCATCGACTACGGTTGCGGCTCGGGCATTCTTGCGATTGCAGCAGCGCGCCTGGGGGCCTCAGACGTGCTCGCCGTCGATATCGATCCACAGGCCGTCGAGTCGGCGCGCGTCAATGCCCAGATCAATCAGGTCGCCGTGCGCTGCGGGCTTGCCGGGGAGCGGACCGCAGAGACCTTTGACGTCGTGCTCGCCAATATTCTGGCCAATCCGCTTCGGGTGCTTGCGCCGCTCCTGAGTTCGCTCGTTGCGCCCGGGGGAACGCTCGTGCTGGCCGGTCTGCTCGTCAGTCAGGTTGAGGAGATTGCCAGCCGTTACCCCGAGCTTGCGCTTCGGGTGTTTGCCGAACGAGAGGGCTGGGCCTGCCTCGTGGGGAAGCGAGCGGACTGAGCCGCGCCCCATTCAATCGAACAATGGAGAATCAGATGAGCAATCGCGTGATGATCAGCGGTTCGGTGGCCTACGACACCATCATGGTGTTCGATGGCCAGTTCAAAGATCACATCCTTCCCGAACAGACCCATATGATCAATGTCGCCTTCCTGACCCCGCGTCTGAAGCGCGAATTTGGCGGCTGTGCGGCAAACATCGCCGTCAATCTTCAGTCGCTTGGCGGTTCGCCCATCATCCTGGCCGCAGTGGGGCGTGATGGCGGGGACTATGTGGAACGGCTGCGTGGTCATGGCATCGATTGTTCACGCATCGTGTGCCTGGATGAGCACTACACCGCCCAGGCTTTCATTACAACCGATCTTGCCGACAACCAGATCACGGCCTTTCATCCGGGCGCGATGAGTTTCGCCGATCGTGCAGATGTCGAGGCCGATCCCCAGTCCGTGTCGTGGGCCATCGTGGCGCCCAATGGCAGGGACGCCATGATTGCGCATGCTGATGCGTTTGCCAGGCAGTCAATCCCGTTCATTTTCGATCCAGGCCAGGGACTGCCGATGTTTGACGGCGAAGCCCTGCGGCGCTTCATCCAACAGGCCCGTGCAGTCGTTGTCAATGACTACGAATCGCACATGCTCTGCGAGCGAACCGGCTGGACCGAGGCTGAGATCGCCGGGAAAGTCGAGACGCTCATCGTCACGCGGGGTGGCGAGGGTTCAGTGCTCCATCATCGAGGCGAGGCGATCGTGATTGCGCCCGCTTCGGTGGCGAAGGCGGTCGACCCCACTGGCTGTGGCGACGCCTATCGAGCGGGGCTTCTTTACGGCCTCACCTCTGGCTGGGATTGGTTGGCCAGTGCGAGACTGGGCAGTGTCATGGGTGCGGTCAAGATCGAGTACGCCGGCGCGCAGAACCATCCTGTCGACCGCGAGTCGATCGCACGACGTTATGAGCACGCCTACGGCGCTCGTCCCTGGGCTTGAGCGTTTGTCGGGCCGGACCCAGGTTCAAAGCAGGGGATTGAGATCGCGCGTCAGGCTGAGCATCACTTGCGCGAGCAGGACCAGCACGAGCGGCGACAGATCGACGCCCCCTACCCGCGGCAGTCTTCGGCGAATGGGCGCGAGCAGAGGGTCTGTGAGCCGCTCGAGTAGGGGCGCAATCGGCGCGGCGGGGTTGACCCAGGACAGCACCGCCTGCACGATCAAAGCGAACATGAGCAGCCACAAGCCCCATTTGATGAGCCAGGCCAGCGCGAGCAGCACCACCGCGCCAAAGGATGGCGCGCGACTGCCTAAAAGCATTACGTAGGTCGCAGCGAGCAACACACTCACGAGCAGTGCTGCAAGCAGTGAAGCCCAATCAAGACGGGCGTGAGGCGGCACGATCGCGCGCAGGGGACGGACGAGCCATTCCGTCGCGGCACTGACGAAGTGACCTACGGGATCTCTAAGGCTGCTGCCGATTGTGACCAGCCAGAAGCGCAGCAGGCAGCCACTGACGAACAAACTGCCCAAGGTTTCCAGAATCAGCCAGACGGTACGGTTCACGCTAGGCTCGATCGAATTTAAAGATGAAAAGACTGCCGGGTGAACAGGCATTCAGCCGGCAGTCGAGCGCCCGGGATCAATGGCTTGCCGAAATTCGGAAGCTGCGCGGTGCTCAGTCCCTCATTCCGGCTTGTTGCTGGTCGGGAAGGGCCAAGCTGCGGCAGGGTTGAGCGGAGCGGCAGCGGCTGCCTTTTTGGCCGCGGGTTTCTTCGCAGCCGGTGCAGCCTTCTTCGCAGCCGGTGCGGCTTTCTTCGCAGCCGGTGCAGCTTTCTGCGCAGCCGGTGCAGCTTTCTGCGCAGCCGGTGCAGCTTTCTTCGCAGCCGGTGCAGCTTTCTTCGCAGCCGGTGCAGCTTTCTTCGCAGCCGGTGCAGCTTTCTTCGCGGCCGGTGCAGCTTTCTTCGCGGCCGGTGCAGCTTTCTTCGCGGCCGGTGCCGCTTTCTTCGCAGCCGGTGC
>JBIKTA010000233.1:0-4946 GCA_044348315.1 Burkholderiaceae bacterium
TGTCGGCCCAGCAGACTGGAGAGAGCGCCAGTGTCAGGACGGTCAGGCCCACCAGGCGGGTCATTTCGAGTTTCATTGCCTCACCCCCGTTGCGATCATGATGAAGGTGCCGGCCGGTTTCCGATAGCCGAATGGAAAGGGCGGTGTTTCGGACGCGATCTGATGCTGGACGAAGGCCCGCAGTCGCCCCATGGCGACCGATTCACGCCAAAGCTCGTAAGGGTCGGTGAAGCCGCCATACACGCTGATCTGGTCAAACTGTGAGAGCTTGAGCACGTCCAGCCCCGTCTCGTCTTGAACGACACGCCTGGATCGGTGGGCGATCAGCCTCGCGAGGTTCGAGAAGTTGGGCGACTGCAGCAGGTGCGATGCGGACTTGATCAGCACCGTATGTCCCATTTCGCCCTCGATCCACTTGTGCTCACGGCCCGTTGTGCGCAACCCCCGATCCGAAAGATCCATGCTGAGGTAGTCGATCACGACGGTTCGGCCGCGGTCGTCAAGGCCCTCGATTCTGACACCGCTCGATTCGCTGTCGGTTGCCATCGCGCTCATGCCCGCAGGAGCCGATACGTCGCCAGCTGGCCGAAAGTGTCCATCGATGTCGGTGGCAACATGTTGGGGTCTGGCGTGCAGCAGGGTCCCGTTCGGATCAATGTGCAGCGATCCCACCCGGGTCGGCACGATACCCGCCGTTTCCAGGCTCATCAGCAGAAGGGCAAGCAGTCTGGGAGTGGGGCGATCCTTGCCGTCGAGATCATGAGTTCGGTAAAAACCGGTTCGCATCACGAAGCGATGGAGCTCGCATTCGGAAACCTCCACCGTTTCGTCGGGCGCTTGGAGTTGAGCAACCGAGGCCGCTTGGCGGGCAACCAGGATGAATCGGGAAGCGTGTTCGAAAAGCGCGACGGCGGTCGCGATGTCAGGTCCGGAAAAGGGGTACAAAACGGTTGGGCTGCGCTCGGCAGCGAGCGTGTCGGACGCCCAGTCCCGCATCGGGTTCAGCACAGCCTCGCGGTAGCGCCTCACATCCTTGCTGAGCCCCGGACAACGCTCCACCAGCGCGCCAGAGCGACGCATCGGGTCGGACTCGAGCGGCTGCACGAGCGGTGCATGGGTCGGGGCCGGCTGGGCAGATGGCGCAGCCTCGGCAAGTGAGAGCCCGATTCCTGACCCCATCCACGACGCGATCAGGAGGGGTAGGGTCAAGAATTTGCCGAAGGGGGTGGGTAGTCGAAACCAATCGCGCATCATTGACCTTACTGTGGTCTATGCAGTCATGATAGCCGTGTCGTGATTGAACGGCCGCAGTCAGGCGTATTGCCCTCGAAACCATGTGGCAAAAGCATGTTGACCTCCTAGGGCAAGAAATGCATATTGTCGGGCAGTCGCTGCGTGCACAGCCACTGTAGGCTGAAACGCTCAATTCAGGCCTTTGCCTCTTGCCAACTCAGGGAGCCTCCAAAGATGATGTCCGGCCGTCGCACCACGATCCTCTCGCTCGCGGCTTTGTCTGCCGCGCCCGCCTTCGCCCAGACGCAAGCAGGCAAGCCGCTCAAGATCGTGGTCCCATTCCCGCCCGGGCAGGGCGCTGATCTGATCATCAGGATGCTTGCCGACCAATTGCCCGCGCGCTTGAATCAGCCGGTGATCGTCGAGAACCGCCCGGGCGCGGGGGGGCTGCTGGGGACCGATGCAGTTGCCAAGTCGCCTGCCGACGGACTTACGCTGGTCATGGGTGCGAGCGGACCGATGTCGATTTCGCCTACGCTGCAACCCGCGGTCACCAAGTACGATCCGGTCAAGGATTTTGAGCCGATCAGCGGCGTAGGTACCGTTGCACAGCTCTTCGTCGTACCGGCTGCTTCACGCTATCGCTCGCTGGGCGATCTGATCGCGGCTGCTCGTGTCCAGCCGGGCAAGGGTACGTATGGATCATCCGGAAACGGCACGACCCAGCATCTCTTTGTTGAATACTTCGCGTCGCTCGCGGGTCTGAAACTGCTGCACGTGCCCTACAAAGGGTCGGCGCCCGCCTTCAACGATCTTATGGGCGGCCAGATTGAGTTCATGTCGGATACCGTTGCGGCCATGATGCCCAACGTCAAGGCGGGTAAGGTACGGGCGCTGGCTGTGACCTCGCCCACTCGATCCCCGTTCTTGCCCGATGTGCCCACGGTGGCTGAGCAGGGGGTGTCGGGGTATCAGGCGGTAGGTTGGGTCACTGTTCTGGGCCCGGCGGGGATACCCGCATCGATCGCGGACGCCCAAGCGCAAGCCATACAGTCGATTCTTGCCGATGCAGCCGTTCGTGAAAAGCTCGCGGGAATGGGCTTCGTTCCGATGGCGCAGACCCGCGGTGCTTTGCGCGATTTCATCGCCGCCGAACTCGCCAAATGGAAGAAAGTGATCGAGACTGCCGGGATCAAGGTTTGATGAGCGCTCCGGCAGAGGTGGGCACCGACATGCATCCGGTCTATCGCGATGCCATCGTTATCGATGGCTTGAATATCTGCAACTGGTCGAGCGATATCTTTGGATCATGGCGCAGGGGCGGTATTACGGCTGTTTCGACTACTTGCGGTCTTTGGGAGAACATCCGCGAGTCGCTCGATCGAATCATCGAGTGGCGCGGGTGGTTTGAACAGCATTCCGACCTCATCGTTCAGGTACATCGAGCTGGCGATATCGTTCGTGCCAAGTCCGAGGGCAAAACCGGAGTCATATTGTCCTGGCAGAACACGGCGGGGATTGAGGATCGCATCGATTATCTCCAGATCTTTGCCTCGTTGGGCGTGCGTATGATGCAGCTCACCTATAACACGCAGAATTACTCTGGAGCGGGCTACTCCGAGACCCGGGATTCAGGTCTTACCGGATTCGGTCGAGAGGTCGTCGATGAGATGGCCCGCGTCGGAATCATATGTGACCTCTCGCACGTGGGTGATCGGACGAGCGCCGACGTCATCACGCACTCGCCCAAGCCGCCCTGCTTCTCTCATGTTCTACCCGCAGGCATGCGGCAGGGGGGGCGAAACAAGTCTGACGAGCTGATCCGGGCGATCGCTGCGCGGGGCGGGATCATCGGGCTTTCTCAATTCGGCCCCCACATGAAGCGCGGAAATGATTCGACGATCGACGACTATGTCGAGGCGCTTGACTATGTTGTCGCCCTTGCCGGGGAGGATCATGTCGCGGTTGGCTCCGATGCATCGGAGGGTCATGCGCGGCCAAGTCCGTTTCTCGAGTGGTGCAACCGCGACAAGGGCTACGCTCGAGTGCTGACCCCATGGGGCAGTGAGCGGGTGGTGAAGCCGCTTGGTCCGCTAGATGAGCGTCCGAAGCTCGCTGATGCGATGGAGCGGGCGGGCTGGTCCGAATCCAAGATGCGCAAAGTGCTGGGCGAGAACTGGCTGCGCTACTACCGATTGGTATGGGGGGCCTGAGATGAACCGTCGTCAGCGTCTCGAGACGGTCGTCTCAGGGGGGATCCCCGATCGGGTCCCGGTCAGCGCCTGGGGGCACTTTTATCCACAGGAAACGACTGCTTACGGACTCGCCTCGGTCATGATTGATTTCCGTGATCGGTATGACTGGGACTACCTTAAGATCCATGCGCGCGCCAGTTATCACGTTGAAGGCTGGGGTTTCCGTTTCGAGGCATCGACCGATCCTGCGGTGGGCCACCGCTGCATCGGTCACCCCATAGATGGGCCTCGGGCATGGCGAAAGCTCGCGCCCCTGGATCTTGATTGCGCGCCGCTCGCCGAGCAGCGACGGGTCATTGCGGAGATCCGAAAGCAACTTCCGTCGGACGTTCCCTTGATCATGACCGTATTTTCTCCGCTCGACGTTGCCGAGAAACTGATCGATCGAGACGCTGCCCTTCTCAAATCACACATTGAAAATGATCCCGAATCCCTCGAGACGGGTCTCGCTGCGATCGCCGATACATTTGCGCGATTTGTCCGACAGATTGTTTCAGATGGCATAGACGGGATTTTCTTTTCCACAAAATGGGCCAATCACGTCAAGTTGACGCCGCAGCAGTATGGTCGCCTTGTCCGGCCATTTGATCTGCAGGTTCTCGATGAGGCGCGTCCGCTTTGGTGCAACATGCTGCATCTGTGCGAGGACGAAATTCAACTCGATGCGATGGCCGATTATCCGGTACAGGCCTTTCACTGGGATGATCACGCGGGTCACAACCCCACGCTCGCCGCAGGGCGCGATCAGGTTGGTGGTGCGGTAGGCGGTGGCGTTGATGCGAGAACACTCGCTAACGCGGGGCCAGATGACGTCCTCCAGCGGGCTCGATCCGCGATCGAACAGACGCAGGGACGAGGGTTCGTCCTGGGACCTGGCTGCTCGGTTCAGATTGCGCGAACGTCCCCTGAAAATCTGCGCGCGCTCAGGCGATCTGTGGAACTGTAGCAAGGACGCAACTCAACTCCTCAGCCTGACCCCGTCATCACGGTGGTGCTGTCCCGCTTGCTTATCCTTGCGTCATCTACCTGAACGACTGCTCACCGGCCCTTGAGGCCCATTGTTTGGGGCTGCATCCGACCCGGCGAGCGAAAACCCGGCTCAGGGCAGCGGGGCTTGCGTAGCCCACCTCGGCCGCCGCGCGCTTGATCGGCATGCCGCCGTTGATCATGGACTGCGCCACAGACAAGCGCCAGTGGGTCAGGTAGTCGATGGGCGTCGCGCCGATCGCTTCCCTGAATCGCTGGGCAAAGCTGGCCCTCGACATCCCGGCCACATCGGCGAGGCTCTCCAGGGTCCAGGCCTGTGCGGGTGCGCGGTGGATCGAGGTGAGGGCCTTCAATAGGCGTGGGTCGGCGAGCGCTTTCGTCACGCCGATTGATAGGGCCTCGGTCCGGATGAGATGCCGGAAAACGATCAGCAGAAAATACTGCAGCAGCCGATCGACCGCAAAGTGCCGT
>JBIKTA010000234.1:0-4933 GCA_044348315.1 Burkholderiaceae bacterium
GGTCTAGCCAACTGGGTTCAATATGCGCGTACCGTACGCGGCTCGACCCTGATCGAGAAGAACAAGGAGTATGTTCAGGCCGCGCGCGTGATCGGCGTGGGCCCGCTTCGCATCATGTGGCGTCACGTTCTGCCCAATTCGCTGGGGCCGGTCCTCGTGATCGCAACGATCAATATCGCCCAGGCCATCATTACCGAGGCCACGCTATCCTTCCTCGGTGTGGGCGTCCCGCCCACCTCGCCATCGCTCGGCACCATGATCAATAACGGCAACAATTTTCTCTACTCGGGCGAGTGGTGGCTGGTGATCTTCCCGGGCCTGATGCTCGTGCTGCTCTGCATGTCGGTCAACCTGCTGGGCGACTGGCTGCGCGATGCGCTGAACCCCAAACTCCAATGACCCAGACACCGCTACTCGAAGTTCGGCACCTGCGCATCGAGTTCGCCTCGCGTCGCGGTGCATTGGTTGCGATCGACGATGTTTCGCTGTCAATCGCCCCCGGCGAAGTGCTCGGCGTGGTGGGCGAGTCGGGCGCCGGCAAGTCGGTGACGGGCGCCGCGATCATCGGCCTGATCGAGCCGCCCGGTCGCATAGCGGGTGGCGAGATCCTGCTCGAAGGCCGACGGATCGACAACCTGCCCTACGAGGCGATGCGGACCATCCGCGGCCGAAAAATCGGGGCCATCTTTCAAGACCCGCTCACTTCGCTCAACCCGCTCTACACCGTGGGCAGGCAACTGATCGAGACGATTCAAACGCACCTCGGACTCGACGACAAGGCCGCGCGTGACCGGGCGGTCGCGCTGCTCGAATCGACCGGCATCCCGGGAGCGGCGCAGCGCATCGACCACTACCCGCATCAGTTCTCGGGGGGCATGCGTCAGCGTGTGGTGATTGCGCTCGCGCTGGCGGCCGAACCCCGCCTGATCGTTGCCGACGAGCCAACCACAGCGCTCGACGTATCGATACAGGCGCAGATCATCAGCCTGATCAAGCGCCTCTGTAAGGAACAGGGCACCGCGGTGATGCTGGTCACCCACGACATGGGGGTGATCGCCGAAACCGCTGATCGGGTGGCCGTGATGTACGCCGGGCGCATTGCCGAAATGGGACCGGTTGCCGATGTCATCCATCGGCCGCAGCATCCGTACACGGTCGGCCTGATGGGATCGATCCCGTCGATCGGCGAGGACCGCGCGCGGCTCGCGCAGATCGACGGCGCGATGCCCCGCCTGAACGCGATTCCCAAGGGCTGTGCATTCAACCCACGCTGCCCCAGAGTGATGCCACGTTGCCGCGAAGAGCGGCCCGAGCTTGCCCCCGCCGGGCAAACCCTCGCCGCATGCTGGCTGCACGCCCAGACGCCCGAGATGACACGATGAGCACCACTCCGGCACCGCTGGTCAAGGCCGATGGCATCGGCAAGGTGTTCGATGTATCGCCGCCTTGGCTCAATCGCGTCCTCGAGGGCAAGCCCAGATTGCTGCTGCATGCGGTCGACGGGGTCAGTTTCGAGATCGAGCGCGGCGAGACGCTTGCGTTGGTGGGTGAATCGGGCTGCGGCAAGTCCACGGTCGCGCGACTGCTGGTCGGGCTCTATCGCCCCTCGTCCGGTTCGGTCCGCTTCGATGGCGAAGACCTGTCAAGTCTGGCGGGACCGCAGGCGCAGGCCTTGCGGCGCCGCATGCAGATGATCTTTCAGGATCCCTATGCCAGTCTCAATCCGCGCTGGCGGGTCGCCGACATCATTGCCGAACCGATCCGGGTCCACCGACTGATCGAATCACCTGCCGACATCGAGGCAAGAGTGGCTCAGTTGCTGGGTCAGGTGGGGCTTGCCGCGAGCGACGCGGTCAAGTTCCCACACCAGTTCTCAGGGGGGCAGCGGCAGCGGATCTCGATCGCCCGCGCGCTCGCATCCGAGCCCGAGTTTCTGGTCTGCGATGAGCCCACCTCTGCGCTCGATGTGTCGGTTCAGGCTCAGGTCTTGAACCTCATGCGCGAGTTGCAGCGCGCACGCGGGCTCACTTACCTCTTCATCTCGCACAATCTCGCGGTCGTCCACCACGTGAGCGATCGGGTGGGCGTAATGTATCTCGGCCGGATCGTGGAGATCGCGCCGCGGGCCAGGATTTTCGGCAGCCCGCGTCATCCCTACACACGGATGCTGCTCGATGCGATCCCCGACATCTCGATGAGCGGGAGAGCGAGGACGCCGGTAGGTGGCGAGGTCCCCAACCCGCTGAACCCCCCTTCAGGCTGCACCTTCCACCCGCGTTGTCCGTTCGCCAACGAACGCTGCAAAGCCGAGCGCCCGGTGCTTCGCGAGATCGCCGAAGGCGGTCGCGTGGCCTGTCACGCGGTGGAAGAGGGGCGCCTCGGCCTCTAAAGCGCCCGAGCAGCGCTCAAACCGCAGCCGGCACTTGTGCCGCGTACCAGTCGGCGATCTGCGTGCCGGTCATGAAACAGACGCCCGGGGTTTTCATGAGCAGGTCGAGCATGCGCTCGAAACTGCCGAAACGATGCGGCACGCCAATCAGGTGAGGATGCAGCCCCAATGCAAGCACTCGGGGCGCGCGGTGGCTTTCACGCAGAAAGAGTTCGAGCGTCTTTTCGAGTCGCAGAAACATCTCGTCCGACGAATGCTTCTCAATTGCAAACACGATCGAATCGTTGATCTCGAGGTTGTAGGGCATTGCGAGCAGGGGGCCGTTGCGCGTACTCATCCAGCGTGGCACATCGTCGATCACCCAATCGTAGACATGATCGACACCAAGCCCTGCCAGCAGGTCAGGCGTGTCATGCGTCTCGCGAAGCCCGGGACTCAACCAGCCTCGCGGGCGCGTGCCCGTGAAGGCCGCAATCTTGTCAAGCGCCTCGCGAATGACCGACTCTTCGGTCGTCTCGGCCGCATTGAGCGACTTCTGATGGAGACCATGGCCGATGAAGTCCCATCCCGCCTCGAGCATCGCTGAAGCCGCGCGCGGATAGGCATCGATCACGCCCGCGTTGAAGCTCGTCGAAGCCGGCAGGCCGCGCTCGACGATCGCATCGATGATGCGCGGCAGGCCTGCACGCATGCCATAGTCGGCCCAGCTGAAGTTGGGCACGTCGGGCACGGTTTCCTTGCCGTGGGGCGGCGTGATGATGGTGCGCGGCATCGATGACTCGAAGCGCCAGTGCTCGACGTTCACGACCACATGCACGATGATCGGCCCGCCGGGCGGGGGCTCAAGGCGGGGACCATCGTTGGAAAAACAGTAGGGAACACGGGGATTGGCCACGTGAGCTCCTTATCGAAGATGACGGATCAGATTGGGAAAGCGGTCGTCGTCGCCGCAGACGGGGGCATTCTCCGCACGCCAGTCCGCAGTCAACGGCCCACAAAGCGTGGCGGGCGCTTCTGCGCAAACGCGAGCCGACCCTCGGCATAGTCCTCGCTATTGAAACAGGCCTCGATCGCAGCGCGCACGGCATGGACGTCACCCTCGCCGGTGATGGCTGCGCGCATGGCCCGCTTGCCCGCCTGAACCGTGAGCGGTGCATTACCGGCAATCTCGGTGGCGAGTGCATTGACATGACCGAACACATCGTCGACCACGGCGCGCACGATGCCCAGATCGCGTGCGGCCTGCGCGTCGTAGATCCGCGCGGTGAAAAACGCCTCGGCCGCAGCCTGCGGGCCCAGTTGCGTCACAAAGCTGCGCATCGACTCGTAACCATAGCCCAGACCGAGTCGCGCCGCAGGCATGCGAAATCGCGCCGTCGTGCTCGCAAAACGGAGGTCGCAACTGAGAGCGAGCCCCAGGCCACCGCCAAAACAATAGCCGCTGATCGCCGCGATCACGGGTACGCGGCAATTGGCCAGTCGGGTCTGCGCACGCTCGACCTGATCGTTGTAGCGCGCAACGGCCGCCGGCGAGCTCCGCTCGGTCTCGAACTCCGAGATGTTGGCTCCCGACACAAAGGCACGATCCCCTGCGCCACGCACCACGCAGACGCGCACGGCAGGGTCGGCATCGATCGAGGCCACTGCATCGGCGAGCGCGGTCCACATCGACAGGCTCATTGCATTGTGACGCTCGGGATCGCTGATCTCGATCGTCGCAACACCCGCTTCGGATTTGAAAACGATTGTTCCCATGATTGGCCTTATACAACCTGTCGTTGCTTGAGATCGGCGATTGCCTGATCGTCGTATCCGAGATCACGCAACACTTCCTCGGTATGCTCGCCCCAACCCGGCGCAGGCGCCACCACATCGGCTGGCGTTCGCGACAACACCACCGGTTGCGTGATGAACGTGCGGTCCTTTCCGAATCCGGTCGGAAGGGTCTTGGTCACCCCGAGATGGCGTACCTGCTCATCCTCGAACACCTGGGGCACGGTATAGACGGGCCCGGCGGGTACGCCCGCACCGTTCAGTGCATCGACCCATTGGGCAACCGTACGCTGGGCAAACACCGGATCGAGTTTCTCATTGAGCCGCTGGCGATGGCGCACCCGAAGCGCCTCGGTGGCGAAGTCCGGGTCAGCCAGCCATTCCGGATGGCCCATCAGCTCACACAGACGCCGCCAGTTGCCCTGACCCGATGCCCCGAGATTGAAGTGACCGTCACTCGCACGATACAGACCCATCGGCGAACTGGTCGGATGGTCGTTGCCGACCGCAACGGGAATGTCGCCATCATTCAGATAACGTGCGGCCTGAAAATCCAGCATCGCGATCATCGAGTGCAAGAGCGAGCTCTGCACCCATTGGCCGCGCCCCGACACCTCGCGCTCGAGCAAGGCCACGAGAATGCCGAGCGCGCAGTAAAGACCCGCGCTCATGTCGGCCACGGCAAGCCCGGCCCGAAGCGGAGGGCCTCCCGGCTCGCCCGTCACACTCATCAGCCCGCCCATGCCCTGAATGATCTGGTCAAAACCGGGC
>JBIKTA010000235.1:0-4917 GCA_044348315.1 Burkholderiaceae bacterium
CTGCGCGCCCGTATTCGATTCGCAGTTTCCTGGGTCCCAAGGGCGAGCGCTGGGTGCCGCTCCACGGCATCGTACCGCTTTCTCACGCTGCTGCCGCGCTCGCCTCGATCGAGGCCTACCTCGCCGAATCAGCCACGGCTCTTGCTGAGCACGAGATCGCGCACTCGATGCTGATGTCAACGGGCGGGGCGTTCGTCACCATCGAGCCGATGTTCCTGTGGATGGACGAACTTGACCCGATCCACTTCGCACACCTCGAGCAACGTCATCGCGAGCGATTCGGCGGACGAGGCGCGCGGCCCGCGGCGCGCGAGGAAGTCTCCCGCCATCGCGAGGCGCTGCGGAAGATCCTCGAATCGCACGGTGCGGTTCATGTCCAGATGGGTCGCTTCTATCCGCACGCCGAGCGGCTAGATCCGGGCTCACTCGCCCTCCTCGAGAGGATCAGAACAGCAATCGACCCGGCGATGAGGATGAATCCTGGCACATTGGGCATATCGAAGTGAGCACACTCGACGCAGTCCTCCCTCACCATTGAATCTGAACGGGAATACCCATGCGAACACTCGGTGCCATTGACATCGTTGTCAACGTTAGAACACCCCAGGAGATGGCCGCGGGTCTCAATCCAACCGACGAGTCATTTGCCGCCCAAGTGCGTCAGGGCGACTCGATCGCCCGGGCGCAAGGCGTGCCGATCGACGATTACATCCGGAAAATGGACCGTTGCGGGATTGAACGATCGCTGCTGATCGCGGTGCGCTGCGGAGAACGCGATCGCCGCAGCTCGGTGCATCTGCCCTACGAACGCGTGCATGAGATCTGTCAGGCCTATCCGGACCGGTTCTCCGGCCTCGCGGGGATCGACCCGACGCAGGGCCTGTCACAGCTACGCGAGCTCGAGCATGCGATCCACGACCTCGGGTTCGTGGGCGCGCATTACTACCCCCACTGGTTTGACATGCCTCCGGATCACCCGTACGTGATGCCGATCAATGCCAAGTGCGCAGAGCTTGGGGTGCCCATCATGATGCAGGTGGGCCAGAACCTGATCTACAGCCGCAGTGTGCGACTGCCTACGGTCGCCAAGCCGCTCTGTTTTGACCGCATCGCGATCCTGTACCCGGAGCTGAAGCTGATCGGCATCCACTTGGGCGTGCCCTGGGTCGATGAAATGATCTCGATGGCCTGGAAGCACCAGCATGTCTATCTGGCGGGCGACGCCTACGCACCCGCCCACTGGCCCCCGCAGGTCATTCACTACGCGAACACCTACGGTCAGGACAAGTTCATGTTCGGCACCGACTGGCCGGTGATCGAACCCGAGCGGGCCGTCAAGGACATCCAGGCCCACAGCTTCCGACCGGAGCCCTACCGAAAGATGATGCGCGAGAATGCGATCAAGGTGTTCGGCTTACCCGCGGAGGGCCTGCGCAGCCGTCCTGGCGAGTGGGCCACCCTCCTGCCGGATGACGTTCTGGCGAACCGGCTTCAGACCCCTGCTTCATAACGACAGAAAAGGAGATTTCAAATGAAACTGAAACTGCGCGCAGTCCTTGCCGCCTCTGCGCTGGCATTTGCGATCCCGTACGCCCACGCGTCGAGCTACCCGGACCGTCCGATCCGGGTGATCGTGCCGTACGGCCCCGGAGGCACTGACGTACAGATGCGTCTCGCCGCGCCGTTCATGACCAAGCTTCTGGGTCAGCCCATCGTTGTCGAAAACAGGGCCGGCGGCGGCGCCACGATTGGCACGACGCTCGTCCGCAACAGCGCCCCCGACGGTTACACCCTGCTCTTCACAGGGACCTCCGCCCTGTCGGTCGTCCCCCAGATGAGAACGGTGTCTTACACCGTCAATGACTTCGTGCCAATCGGCACACTCACTGGCACGGCGCTGATCGTGGTTTCGCGGACGGATGCGCCCTTCAAGACGCTTGCCGAAATGATCGCTTACGCCAAGGCCAATCCCGGCAAGATCAACATGGGATCGTCGGGCGTAGGTACCACAACGCACATGATCGGCGAGGCCCTGCAGATCATCGCAGGTGTCCGATTCACGCATGTCCCCCATACCGGGATGGGGCAGGTCATCGCAGCCATGATGAACGGCTCGGCGGACATGATGATCGGCGTACCCAGCGCCTTCATCAGCAATGTCAAGGCGGGCAAGCTCCTCGGGCTGGCCACCCTCGGTCAGGCGCGCTCGGAATTCATGCCGGGGGCCCCGACGGCTCGAGAAGTCGGTTTCGATCTGGTCGAGGAAACCAAGTTTGGCCTGCTTGCACCGAAGGGCATCTCAGCGGAGGTCGAGCGGCGCTTGACCGAAGCCCTCAAGGCGGCCGTCACCAGTCCGGAATTCATCGAAAAGATGCGCGGCAGTTCGGTGACCGCGCTGCACATGAGCCCCGAGCAGTTCGGGCAGGCGATCCGGGATGAGGAGAAGTTCTGGGGCGCGATGCTCGCCCGCCCCGAGCTGAAGGACCTTAAGGAAAAGTAAGCCGATCTGGCGCGAGCAGACATGTCCACGACCCTTCGCCATTCCGACCGCTACCGGAACTACGACATTCGCCGCCTGACGATCGGGAATGTGCTCGCCGAGAAGGCGGACCGGATGGGCGACCGGACATTCCTGACCTGGCTGCCCGATGGCCGACGATTCAGCTTCCGAGAAGTCCATCAGCTCAGCAACGCGCTGGCGAACGGCCTGCTCGGTCTGGGGGTCGGGAAGGCGGCCCACGTCGCCCTCCTGATGGAGAACTGTCCCGAACAGGTGCTCTCGTCCTTCGCGCTCGGCAAGCTCGGCGCCGTCGCGGTGCCGATCAACGCGGCCTCACGGGGTGAGCACCTTCATTATTTTCTGGAACAGTCCGATTCGGAAGCGCTGATCATCGAGGCGCGCCTTCTCGATCGCATCCTCGCAATCGGACCCGAGCGGCTGCCAGCACTAAAATTCATTGTCATTGTCAACGATGGGCATGAGGCTTCTTTGCCGGCGGGCTCATGGCGCTCAGCAAGCTTCGAGAGCCTGCTGCAATCGATCGACACCCCACCGCCCGTGGAGGTCAGCTTTCGTGACCGGGCGATGATCATGTACACCTCCGGGACCACCGGCCCCTCGAAAGGCTGCGTCTTCAGTCAGGTGCGTACGCTCCTCTGGGGAATGAGTCACGCGGAGGCCCATGGCTACCGGCCGAATGACGTGTTTTACGTCTGCATGCCCCTGTTCCACGTGAGCGCGCTGCAAGGCACGCTCTACAACGCCCTCACACTCGAGTCATCGATCGTCCTGCAGCGGCGATTCTCGGCGTCGGGCTTCTGGCGAGACGTTCGTGAATCGGGTGCGACGGTCGCTAACATGGTCGGGTCGATGGCGAACATCCTCTGGGGCAAGCCTCCGAGCGATGAGGACACCCGGCATCAACTCCGCCTGTGTCATATGTCCCCGTGTCCGGAGTTCGCGCTCGGGTTCGAGGAGCGGTTCAATTTGCGAATCGTCTCGGGCTACGGGCTGACCGACTACTGGTCCACCCATGCGTTCACACTGAGCGATCCGACGTGGAAGCTCGGCTCTGCCGGACGCACGCGGCGCGGGATTGAGGCACGCGTGGTCGACGCGGACGACTTCGACGTCCCGGCGGGCGAACCGGGCGAACTGATCCTGCGCAACAACAACCCCTGGGAGACGGGTGAGGGCTACTACAAGATGCCCGAGGCGAGTCTTCAGAGCTTCAGAAACGGTTGGTTCCACACCGGCGACCAGGTGCGCATCGATCCGGACGGCTACATGTGGTTTGTCGGACGCACGAAGGACACCATCCGGCGCAGAGGCGAGAACATCTCGTCCTTCGAAATCGAGACGGTCGTCAAGAAGCATCCCGCGATCGCGGATGCTGCCGCGTATCCGGTTCGTTCGTCCCTCGGCGAGGACGACGTTGCACTGGCCGTCATCACGCGCGATGAGCAATCGGTGAGCGATGTCGACCTGATTCAATATTGCGCCGCCCACCTGCCCTATTTCATGGTGCCGCGATACATCCGACGCATGACGGACTTCCCGCGCACGCACAGCTTCAAGGTGCAGAAGTTCGCCCTCCAGGCCGAAAGCGAAAAAGACCCGCTCGACCTCTGGGACCGCGAAGCCGCGGGGATCCGCATCGAGCGGTGAACGTCCGTTCAGCGGGCGCTGGTGCGGGTATATTGCAGCCCATGTTTCCCCGCCGTAAACCGCGCAGTGCGCGCGATCCGGGAGTCAGTCGATGTTCAACGATCTCTGCGTCCGAGCCGGTATCCGCTACCCGATCTTTGCGTTTTCGCACTGTCGGGATGTGGTTGCAGCCGTCAGCATGGCCGGAGGCATGGGGGTGCTGGGCACCACGCGCTACACCCCGGAACAACTTGAACGTGAACTGAGCTGGCTGGACGCGAAACTCGATGGCCGGCCCTATGGAGTCGACCTCATTTTTGGCGCGGGCACGAAAGAATCGAGCAATGCGGAGGCGCTCGACCCGATTCCGGAGGGTCATCGACGCTTCGTCGAATCGCTGCGGCAACGATTCGGCATACCGGAGTCGAAAGGCAACTCCGTCGAGCAGTTCGGCGTGGGGCGAAACCTCGTCATGAGCAGCCAGCACGCCCGAGAAATCACCGAAGTCATCATGCGCCACCCTGTTCGGCTGCTTGCGAGCGCATTGGGCCCCGCGCCCGACGATATCGCCGAGCAAGCCCGATCCAGGGGCATGCTGATCGCCGGCCTGATTGGGCGGGTTGAACACGTCCGCCGGCACCTGGCAAGTGGCAGCGACCTGATCGTTGCGACAGGCAGCGAAGCAGGCGGACACTGCGGAGACATCGGCGTGCTCGCTCTGGTGCCGCAGGTCGTCGCGGCCGCGGGCTCGATCCCCGTCCTCGCTGCGG
>JBIKTA010000586.1:0-4897 GCA_044348315.1 Burkholderiaceae bacterium
CACCTTCCCAATAAGCGGCCTTGTTGTACTTCATGGCGAAGGCGCCGTTAATGCTCAGGTCGACGCCACCAAAGGTTGCCATCTTCAATCCGAGATGCGTGCCAACGGAGGAGCCGCCCGTCGTGGAGAACGACGCTCCTCCCAGCGTGGAAAACGAAAACCCATATGTCAACGAATTGGACCAGCCGACTTGGAGCGTGTTCTTGTTTCCATTTTGCTTCGAAACTGAATTGCCGTCCTGTTCTGAGTAGGAGTCGCCATTCGTTTTCTTGGCAGTCGGGCCCGCTACTTGCACTTCCTCGTTCGTGATGTTTCCGTACTTGCCGAAGTTTTCCCAATACTCACCCGTGAACATCGACATACGATTCTCCTTGCTTCACTGATGCAACAACCGCGCCGCAACACAAGAGTGGCTGGACGTCAGTCCGGGTGTTGCAGATTTCCGATCGCCCAAAAATTTTTCCTGTAGACCGTCAGGATCGTGACCGACTCGGACTCTTCCTCTGAATCGAGCACGATGAAATTGCCAGCAACGTCCTGCACGATTGTCTTGAACGGGTCGTCCGGCAGCACACGCGGCGGCAGATTGGCCGCGTTGTAGACGTTGCCGACGATGATCGGCCGATCGGGATCGCCGTTGAGGAAGGCGACGACCACCTCGTTGCCCGCCAGCGGCAGGAAGATGCAGCCCCAGCCATCGCCGGCGGAAGGCTGCGAGCACCGCACCCAGCACGAGCTCTTCTCGTCGTCGCTGCCAGCCCGATCCCAGCGAAACTGCACCCGGGCACTGGCCACCGAGTCGGTATAAGGCGTTCGCGGATCATGCCCCGCCGGCGCCACGACGACAGCGGTCTGCACGCCGTCGATCCGCGGCGTGGCCGCAGTCCGCGGCGGCCGAAACTGCACGCTTGCGGGGATGGCCCGGAAGCGGCAGCGATGGCTGTAGCTCGTAGTTGGTGCTGCCTGCCCAGATTCCGCCGGCTCGTCGGCCGAGATGGTGAACTCGATCGCCTCGGTGAGATACGACTGATTCTGGTCGGATCTCGGCTGCCCCTCGAGTGCAAACGTGAAGCCCGCCGACAGCCCAAGGCAATGGGCCTCGCCGGTAAACTCCCGCTCGCGGCATTCCAACTGCTCGATCCGGGCCGTCGCCACAGCATCGCCGCCCGCCTGCGTGGCATAGCCGCCCGGATATTCAAATCGCTCAAGGTCGCCGTGAGGGTAGGCATGGGAGGCGGCGCGGGTGGAGACAAGCTTCGCCTTGGGATCGGTGAAACTGTAGTCCTTCACCGTGTATTTCCCGGTGGTCATCTGCTCGCCGGCGTTCCAGAGGAAAATATGCTCCTCTGTGAGGGCAGCCTGCTTCGCGGGCCGGTAGGGAATCTTTGCGTAGCCCGGGAAGGGACCGTGGCTCGTGTGGGAGTCGGCCAGCACGAGCGTGTGGCTGCCCGCCTCATGCTTGTGGAAATAGTAAATGCCCGACCGCTGCATCAGTCGGTGCACGAAATTGAAGTGGGTTTCGTTGTATTGCACGCAGAAGTCGAGCGGCTGATAGCTGCCCACGAGCCCCGCGACGTCGTAGTCGGAAAAGCCGAGGTCATCGAAGACTTCTTGGAGAATCTCGACGACCGACTTGTTTTGAAAGATACGGCAGTCTGATGCGAGTTCCAGGCAGGCGATCCAGGGCACGATCTCCAGCTCGTAGATGGCGAGATCACGCTCGAAGCCGGTCTGCACAACGCGGCGGACGAGCCCGCTGCGATGCTGCTTGCCGCCGCCGGGGAGGGTGGCGGTGACCGTCAGCGGCGTGCCGAGCAGCTGACCGAAATCGATGGAGGCGTTTTTGCTGGTGGCCTCGAGGATTCCCGAGAACGGCTGCCCGAGCGACTCGGTGTAGCGGAAGGAGCGTGCCTTCAAGGCATCGCTGCCGAGGCTGCAGTCGATGGCCACGCGTTCGAGGGCGGCCGATCGGTTGGCTGCAGGGTTTGCCATGCGAACACCTCATGCCGCAGGACGCGGCGACCGAGCGAAAAGTCATGCGGTTCGAACCGAGCGTGGTTATATCGGCCAGCGCTCAGCCCGGCAACCAAGACGATCCCGCGAACCGCTTGCGTCCAATGTCGCCTTCGTGTTGCACACCCCCGCGGGATTGCATATCCTTGCGGCCAGGGTTCTCCGACGCCCAGTCGCTTGAGCATGTGCGGAGCCCTGTCTTTCATCCGGGAGGTATTCGCCATGGCTGGAAAGTGGGTGAATGCGGGATCATTGCTGACCTGCACAATGGGTGCCGCGCCAGCGGCGCTCACGGTCGTCGTGCCGACCATCACGGTGCAGGGGTCGCCGGCGGCGAACATCATGGATTGTGCCCCGATTACAAACATTCCGACGTTTGGTACGTGCATGTCACCGGCCAATCCAACGGTGGCGGCCGCCACGGCCGCAGCACTCGGCGTGCTGACGCCGATGCCCTGCATCCCTGTCACCACGCCGTGGACTCCCGGTGCGCCGATGGTGCTCGTGCGAAATTTCCCGGCACTCGATAACGCGTCAAAATGCATGTGCGGCTACGGTGGCCAGATCAGTGCCGTCACGACCGACGTGATGGTCGACGTGGGCTGACCGCTCGAAGGCGGTCGTCATCGTTCTTCCGAAACGTTCTTCCACCGGAGTCGATATCGATGGTCATACACGACGTCGATACCGGACGCGTCGAATTCCTTGGCGCGGCAACGCTGGCGGCCAACCGAGCGTCTACTCGTCGCTGAGCAAGACCGCCCATCCGCTCAGGCCCCCGATGTGTTCGAGGGCAATCCGCAGGGCGGCCAGCATCGGGTAGGCGAGAATCAGGCCGAGGATGCCCCAGGCCCAGCCCCAATAGGAAAGCCAGAGGAAGAGCAGGGTGGGGTCGAGGTTGAGCTGCTTGCCCGACATGCGGAGCTCGAAGAAGTCGATCCAGAAGACGCGATTGAGCACGACGAGCGTGGAGAGCACGAGGGCCATCACGTGGCTGTCGAGGTCGAGGTAGGCCATGATCAACGGCGGCACGCAGGCGACAGCACTGCCGATGTAGGTGATGTAGTTCAGGGCGAAGAACAGAAACGCCCAGAGCATCCAGTGGTCGAGGCCGAAGCCGTGCATGATGATCGCGGCCGACACCGCCATCCCCACGCCCGCCAGGGTTTTCACCACCATGAAGCGTTCCATCGATTCGGTGATGCCGTCGCCGATGGCGACCAGCCGCGTGCTTCGCTCTCCGGGAAACGCCCGGAGCACTCGGGCTTTCAGCTTGCGGCTGCCGAGAAACAGGAAGACGAGATAACAGAACACGACGACGATCAGTTCGGCCACGTCGAGGCTGTGCGAGAAGACGTATTTCAGCACGTCCTGCGACGTGATCCGAAAGACATCCGTCAGGGAGGTGCGGCCGCGAATGTCGCCGCCCGATGGCGTCGGCAACACGGCATCGTCGCTGCCTTCTGAGCCGGACTCCGAGCGAGCCTCTGAACCAGACTCTGAAGTGGCCCCAGAGTTGGACTCGGAGCCGGCCTCTGCACCGGAATCTGAACTGGTTTCCGCCGTCGCAGGTTTACCAAACAGGTCCGCGGTCTGCTCCGGCAGCTTTTCGTGTCTCGGCTCCAGGGCCACCTGTGCCTCGGCAGCGGTCTTTGTCGTGTCTCCAGCGGCAGTCTCTTCGGCGGCAGTAGACGGCAGGGCGTCGGCGGCTGCCTGCCGAGGGGAGTCTTGCGAGGGCGAGGAGACGGTCGGCCGTGAGCGGTCACCAGTTTGGGATGGAGAATCGGGTGACAATGGCGCCGCCAGCTGCGGCATCCACATGGCCAGAGAAGACGAGATTCTGTCTTCGTATCGCGGCCAGGTCCGCTGAAATACCTCGGCCTCCCGGTAGACCAACTGCGCTGTGAGGATTGCGCAGATCAAAGCCAGGCTGATCAGGGCGAGGTATGCCGTCCAGGGCTGCATTCCCAGCCTTGCAAACGACTTGGCGCCGAACTGCGTGGCATAGAAGAGAAAGAGCGCTACGAGAAAGGGCTTGAGCACCGGCCCTAAGACGGTGGCCGCGGCGCCCATGGCCAGCACGGCCAGAATGACGAGCGCCGCATTCCCCAGCGACGCATCAAACCGGTCGCCCGCCGAGTGCCGGTCGGGGCGAACGGAATCGAAGGCAGGCTCGGGGTCGATCATGCGGCGAGTATATGCCGAAGACAGGCAGCGCGGACACCGCCACAGCCGGAAGTGCGTCAGCATGAAAGAAAAGGTCCCAGCCACCAAATCTGGAGAACCCAGGCAATCACGCTGTGCAAATTACCTAGATTTGGTGGCTGGCACCTTTTTCTTCAGCAGTATTGACCTGCTGGCTCACGATGGCGAAATGATGATTTCACGAAGACATCGGCCGCGAGGACTCCGTTGCGTGTGCGACGCGGATTGCAGGTAGGCGCCTCCAGCTGCGGGTCTTTTGGCGAGTGTTGGATGGAGGGCGGCCGAGTATGATTGACGCATGATCAGGAATGTCGATACCTACCGCCGTGAGTCTGAGCGCGAACGCTGGGAGTCATTGCGGCGAATGACACCCGAGGAGTCGATCGCGGTGGGGGAAGCGCTCCTGACCTCCGAGATCATGAGCCTGGCGGTGTTTCCCGACGACGACGAGCCCCGCAGCCTCGCGATCGCCCTGGGGATCGAACCGCGGGACGCCCGTAGTACAAGCGGGGGTGCCGGTGGCGCAGAGCGAGTTTGATGACTTCTGCCGTTTTGCCTTCGCGTTTCTCGACGATCGGGGCACGCGGTATCTCGTCGTCGGTGGCCTGGCGGTGATGGTCGTGGGCGAGCCGCGGACCCGTGACCGGTCGCGCGCTTGTGGAAGTGCCATTGACCATCC
>JBIKTA010000236.1:0-4890 GCA_044348315.1 Burkholderiaceae bacterium
CTGCAGCCATGGCCGGCACGACGTTGAGCACATCAGCCGAGACCCGGTCGCCCAGTTCGGTAATGGCGGCCAGCTTGCCCGCATCGACCTCGGTCACCATGCTGTTGGCACGGTACTCGATCAAGCCCTTGTACTGGCCGTTCCAGGCAGCCAGGAAAAGCCCCTTCTTGGACTGGATGTCGGGGTTGGCATCAAGAACGATGATTTTCGACCGGGGCTTGGCCGCCTTGAAGTAACTCGCGACCTGGCAGACGCGCTCATAGGGTCCGGGCGGGCACCGGTAGGGTGCCTTGGGAATCGACAGCACGTAGGTGCCACCATCAGGCATGGCCTCGAGCTGCGCGCGCAGTGCCACCGTCTGGGGTCCTGCCTTCCAGGCGTGCAGGATGCGCTTCTGGGCTGCATCGTTCAGCCCCTGCACGGAACCGAAATCAAAATCGACGCCGGGCGAGACGACGATGCGGTCGAAACGCTGATCGGCCAGCTTTCTGAAACTGACCATCATCTTGGCCGGATCGATGCCGAGCACCTCGTCATTCATGACGAGAATGCCCGCCTGACGCAGGCCGGCATACGACACGGTGAGATCCTCGATCTTGCGATGACCGCCCAGCACGAGGTTTGACAACGGGCAGGAGACGAACGCGCTTTCGCGCTCGACCAGCATCACATCGATGGCATCGCCCCCCCATTTCTTGATGTACTTGGCTGCGGTCGCACCGCCATACCCGCCACCGATCACGAGCACGCGGCCGAGCTTGCGCGGGGCGGCGGCAGGCGCTGCGGTCGCGCTGGCACAGCCGCTCAGCAGCCCGCTGGAACCGGCGGCCAAGGCGGTAGCACCCGCGACGGAGGCGAGCCGGCGACGCTGGGCATTGATTGCTGTTTTCATTGTGTGGTCTCCCTTGTGGCTTATTTGGAAGGCTTCTGAGCGGCGAAATAGGCGGCCATCTGCGCGATCTCGGCATCGGTATAGCCCTTGGCGAGCTGATGCATGATCGTCGCCTCGCGCTTGCCGCTTCTGAAGGCATTCATCTGTTCAACGAAGTAAGTCGCCGACAGACCCGCGAGACCGGGCATGCCGCCGCCACCGGCCGCACGTCCATCGGTGCCGTGACAATTCGCGCAATTGGCCGCGATGTAACGCACGTCAGTCGCATGCACAGCGGACACTCCGAGCATCGCGCCTGCGACAACAGCGCCGGCCAAAGCACGCGGGATGAGTTCTTTCATGGCATTACCTCCTTGTAGGATTTTCATTGAATCGAGCACGGGCTGAAGTATCCACCGATGAGGCCGCGCCCGCCAAGCGTTTGCTCGATATCACACCCGTCAACTGGGCCCAGCTGACGAGCTTGGCTCATGGCCGCCTCACGAGCCGGCTGCGTGCCTCGTTGATGCGCTGATCGAGATAAGCAGCGTAGAAGTCGCGCATGCCATAGCCGACCAGGCGTTCAGCGACCTCCCCCTCAGGCCCCAGAAAAACGACGGTCGGCGCAAAGCGAACACCCAGACGCCGGGCCAGGTCGCGACCATCGGCCAGCCCCGCCAGCAGTTCGGGAACCGGCGCCCCGGGGGTGTTCTCGAAGGACCGCCGATCCGCGAGATCGAACTCGAGGTAGAGGACCCCGGCCGACTGCTGACGCTGGCCCAGATCGTTCAGATGTTCCGTCCTAAGTGCATGACAAAAGGGGCAGCCCGGCGTCGAAAACAGGACGACGATCGGCCGGCCCGCAGCAAGCGCAGCCGCCATGCCCGACAAGGGGGTGGGTGCAGTGCCTCCCGAGCTCGCCAAAACCGTCTCGACATCGCGCAGGACGGGGACCGTCGGTTGGCCGGCGCCTGCATGAGCCCATGCCGCGAAACAAAGAAATGCAATCAGTGATCGCGCTGGCACTGCAACACCTCTTGACTGTATGCGCATTCGCACATATTCTTGCGCTCACATCAAAAACGTAAGTCTGGTTTAACCGGACCGTCCGTCAGGGAGACTCTGTGGATCAGCAACTCGCTCAGGTGCTGGAATCGGTTTCAGGCTATTTCGCTTTGCTCGCCGAGCCCACGCGTCTTCGCATTCTGCATGCGATCTGCGATTCCGAAAAGACCGTGACCGATATCGTCCGGGACACCGGAGCGAGCCAGACCAACGTCTCCCGCCACCTCAATGCCATGTACCGCGCGGGTGTGTTGCTACGCAGGCGCGAAGCCAACTTTACGCTGTATTCGGTCGCTGACCGAACGGTCACCGAAATCTGCCGGATGGTCTGCATCCACATTGCGTCCCGTGAGGACGAGAGCAACACTGGACGGTTGCTGGAGTTTGCCAGCCAGCTGAGCTCAGTCCCGGCGCACCTGAACCCGTCCCCAGCCGAGGCCAAGCCCTCCAAGGTCCCTACCCGGAGTCCACAATGAACAACAACGCCAAGACACCACCCGGCCGCATCATCGCGTCACCCAGTGCGGCGCAGGCCGCGCCCGAAGCACGTCGCAGTCGACGCAGCTTCCTCGGCGGCGCGCTGGCGGGCGGCGCAGGCACCGTACTCGCAGCCACTCAGGCCGCGCACGCAGCGCCCCGGGAGGCATCAGGCGTGCCCGGTGCGGGCGATCCCGCGATTCTCAATCTGCCTGAGCACACTCGGGGTCTTGGGCAACCGGTCGCCGCCCGGCCCTACGGGCTCCCTTCGAAATGGGAGGGGGGTCTGCAGCGCCGGGAGAGCCCAGGCCTCACCCGGGTCGGTGCCGCATCGGTGAGTTTCACACCCTGGCAGGGCCTCCACGGGATCATCACGCCTAATGGACTCCATTTCGAGCGTCACCATCAGGGCTGGTGGGACATCGACCCACGACAGCATCGCCTCATGATCAATGGCCTCGTGCGCGAGGCCAAGGTCTTCACGATGGAAGACCTGATGCGCCTGCCCTCGGTCTCGCGCATTCACTTCATCGAGTGCGGTGCCAACACCGGCATGGAGTGGGGCAACGTGGCGGTACCGACCGTCCAATACACCCACGGCATGCTGTCCTGCAGCGAGTACACCGGTGTACTGCTCTCGACGCTGCTGGACCTATGCGGGGCCGACACGCGCAATGGCCGCTACGTGCTGGCCGAAGGCGCGGATGGCTCGTCGATGACGCGCACGATCTCGATGGAATCCGCGCTCGACGATGTGATGGTCGCCTGGGCAATGAACGGCGAAATGCTGCGCCCCGAAAACGGTTATCCCTTGCGCCTGGTCGTCCCCGGCATTCAGGGCGTCTCCTGGGTCAAATACCTCCGCAGGATCGAGGTCGGTGACAAGCCCTACGACACCAAGGACGAGGTGCTCCACTACGTGGATCTCATGCCCGATGGCCGGCACCGGCAGTACACCGCGATTCAAGAGGTCAAGTCCGTGATCACCACCCCGTCAGGTGGACAGGTCTTGCTCGACAAGGGCTATTACAACGTCTCGGGCATTGCCTGGTCGGGCCGGGGACGCATCAAGCGTGTCGACGTTTCGATGGACGGGGGGCGCAACTGGCGAGAGGCCAGGCTCGAGGGCTCGCCATTGCCCAAGGCGCTGACCCGCTTCAACGTCGACTGGGTCTGGGACGGCTCGCCTGCGATCCTGCAAAGCCGTGCGGTGGACGAGACGGGCCACGTGCAGCCACGCATCAACCAATTGCGCGCGGTTCGCGGCACCCGCTCGATCTATCACAACAACGCCATCCATTCCTGGAAGGTCGCCGCATCTGGCGAAGTCTTCAACGTGCAAGTGGGCTAAGCCCAAGGAGCCGAACGATGAAGCACTACCACCCGACCGCGCTGACCATGCGTGTGCTCGCGACTGCCTTTCTTACGTTGACCAGCATCGGCACCTCGGCCCAACCAGCCGCTCCGAAACCCTGGGCTGACATTGGCCGACCGGCCACGACCACCGAGATCAAGGCCTGGGACATTGATGTCCGCGCCGACTTCAAAGGCCTCCCGCCTGGAAAAGGCTCAGCCGAAAAAGGCATGGATGTCTGGGAAGCCAAATGCGCCTCTTGCCACGGCACGTTTGGCGAGTCGAACGAAGTGTTCACCCCGATCGTGGGCGGCACGACGCAGCAGGACATCAAGACAGGACGCGTGGCGAATCTCGCGCGCACCGATTTCCCGCAGCGCACCTCGATGATGAAGCTCTCGCAGCTCTCGACGCTCTGGGACTACATCAATCGCGCGATGCCCTGGAACGAGCCCAAATCGCTGACCGTTGAAGAGGTGTATGCGGTCACTGCGTTCATCCTGGCGCTCGCCGAGGTCGTGCCCGACGACTTCGTGCTCTCGCACGAAAACATCGCCGAAGTGCAACAGCGTCTGCCCAATCGCGACGGCAAGGTCGAGTACAAGGGTATGTGGCTCGTCTCCGGCAAGCCCGACGTGCAGGGCGATGCCTGCATGAAGAACTGCTCGGGCGAAGCCAAGATCACTTCAATCCTGCCTGATTTCGCCCGCGACGCCCACGGCAACCTCGCCGAGCAGACCCGGGACTTCGGGCCCTACCGGGGGGCCGACACCACCCGCCCTGCGCTGACCGGCACTGTCGATCAGGCGCGGGGCGTGACGCTCGCGCGGGCTCGGATCGCGCCTGCTGAACCCGCCGCCAGCGGCAAGTCTCCGGCGGTGCTCGCCAAGGAAGCCAATTGCCTCGCGTGTCATGGCGTCGAGCAGGCTGTGGTTGGGCCTTCATTGGTCGCGATCGCGCGCAGGTACAAAGACGATAAGTCGGCTCCCGAGGTGCTTGCCGGACGGATCCGCAATGGCGCGCAGGGCACTTGGGGGCCGGTCCCCATGCCGGGCAACACCAGTCTCGCCGACGCCGAGATTCGGTCGGTCGTCACCTGGATCATGGAGGGGGCCAAGTGATG
>JBIKTA010000237.1:0-4887 GCA_044348315.1 Burkholderiaceae bacterium
ACCAGTTCGCGGATCATCCGGCCGGCGAGTTGGCCCATTCGAAGGAGTTCGCGGGCAAGGCGCGCGCCGACAAAGCCGGCACCGCCGGTGATCAGGATTCTCATGGCGTCTTCCGTGAGGTCGCAATCCGCAAATCATAGCCGGGTGGGCGTTCGAGTCGCCGGCCCGCCCAGGCGATGAGCCCGTTGATCAGGAAAAAGAGGATGCCGACGAATACGAAGGATTCGAGGGCATAGGCCTGCCAGCGGGGCTCGGCGACCGCCATCTTCGAAGTCGACAGCAGGTCATGCAGACCGACCAGCACGATCAGCGAGGTGTCCTTGAAGCCGCCGATCGCGGTGTTGGTGAGCGCAGGGGTGGCAGCCTTGATGGCCTGGGGCAGGATGACGAGTCTCAAGGTCTGCTTTCGGTTGAGGCCCAGCGCGGCGCTCGCCTCCCACTGACCGCGCCCGATCGATTGCAGCCCTGAGCGGAGGTCTTCGGCCACGTAGGCGCCATGGAAGAAAACCAGCACGATGAGTGCTGCGTAAATCGGTGCGAGCGCCTGCTGCCCGATCAGCATGGGCAGGACGAACACCCCGAAAAACAGCACTGCCACCATCGGGATGCCGCGCAGGATCTCGATCAAGAGCGTGGCTGGAACGCGCAGCAGCGTGCGACCCGACTGCCTGCACAACACCAGGCCCAGCCCAACTGGCAGGGCAGCAGCGAGGCTTACCGTTCCCAGAAAGAGCAGCACCGGGAGACCATTCCACTGCGCGTGCGGGACCGCCTTCAGAAAGCCCGCGCCATTGCCCATCAGCAACGTGAACAGCACGAGGCTCGTGAGCCATCCGGCCAGCTGCACGCGCCAGGATGCGAGCTGGAAGAGGGTGATGCAGCTCATTGCGAAGAGGCACAGGCTCGCGATCAGCGGACGCCAGCGCTCCTCGAATGGAAAGGTCCCGAACAGGATCAGCGGCAACTTCTCAACCAGAAACGGCCAGCACGCGCCCGCCTCGGCTGTGCACAGCGAGGGCGCCTGCCAGGGCGCCACGGCGCGGACCACGCTCCATGAGAGCACGTGCCAGAGCAGTGCCAGACTCAAGGCCATCACGATCAGATTGATGAACTGCGCAAAGCGGCTCTTACCCAAAGCGTCGCCCAAGACACTCGACAGGGATGGCGCGGGCCGCATCAGCCGGCCGATCGGCGCAGGCGCGCGTTCAGGATGTTGAGGCCGGTTGCGAGCAACAGCCCGATCCCGAGGTAGAGCACGGCGATGACCGTCATCACCTCGACGGGCTTGAAGGCCTGGTTGATCGTCGTGCTCGCCACCGCCATGAGATCGGCGAATCCAACCGCCAGTCCGATCGAAGTGTTCTTCAGCAGATTGATGAGCTGGCTGATCAGCGAGGGGATGATCTGTCGGGCGACCTGCGGCAGGATCACGTGCTGCAACATCCTGCGCGCGCCGAGCCCGAGCGCGCGCGAGGCCTCCCATTGACCGGCGGGAATCGCTTGCAGGCCCCCGCGGACGATCTCCCCGATCTGCGCGCCGTGGTAGATCACCAGCGTCAGCCAAAGCGCTGCGAATTGCGTCGGGATCAGCATCCCGCCGGTGACGCCGAAGCGCCCGACAGCGGGCAGTTCAAGCGCGAGCGTTGCGAAATCAAAGCCTGGCAGATTCAGACCCCGATTCGACAGGTAAACACCGGGCATGATCATCCACGGCTCGCGGGGGCGCGGGAGCGAGTCGATGAGGATGACGTAGACCGCCAGCAGGATCAGGAGCTTGGGCAGATTGCGCATCAGGCCGATGAAGGTGTCGAGCGCGGCACGGCCGATCCGGTTGCCCACATGGCTGCCGATGCCGATGAAGATACCGAGGGCCAGCGCGCCGAGGCCAGCGAAGCCGGCCATGATCAGGGTGTTGAGCAGGCCGACTGCAAAGGCGCGTGCGAAGGAATCGGTAGCCGCAAAGGCGATGGGCGCATGGCTGATGTCGAACCCGGCCGGCTTGAAGAAAAAGCCGAAGTCGATGAACAGCGCCTCCATCCGCGTCTCAGGCCCTGTGAGGGGGCGTCAGTCCGAGCACGTAGTGGGCCCGGGTGGTGGTATCAGTCCGAGCACGTAGTGGCCCCGGGTGGTGGTATCAGTCCCAGCACGTAGTCGACCTGCGCGGTGGTTTCGATGGCCCCGGGTCGGCACTGTCGTATGGCGGCGATCGCGGCTTCGGGCGCGAGCCCGCGCTCGATGAGAATCCTCGCCGCGATCGTGCCCGTTCGTCCCTTGCCGCCCCAGCAATGGATCGCCACCGCTCTGCCTTCGTCGAGTTGCTGATGCAGCCCGGGTGCGTGGCGCGACCACCAGGACTCAAAACCCGGGTCCGGAGCCTGATGGTCGGTGATCGGTGCGTGTCGCCATTCGAGGCCGTTCGAGGCGCAGAGCACCTCAAGGTGTTCGAGACCGAGTGCGTGCAGCTCCTCGGGGCGGAGCAGCGTGAGGAGCGTCCCGGCCCCGAGGCGGGCGTAGTGCGATACCGCCTGCTCGGCCGTGCGGCCGGGCAGCGCGGCGGGATGACCCGACAGGATCAGACGCCCCGAATGACCGACGGCGAGCTCCGAGAGCCCGTCCGCCTGATCGGCCTCACTCATCGAATCGGGTAGGCGTAGAGCACACCGCCATCCCGTGCGAGGCGGTTGGGGCTGGTGCGACGATCCATCTTCAACGCTGATTCAGCACCCAGGTGACGTTCGAAGACCTCACCGTAGTTGCCGACCGACTTGATGATCGCGTAGGACCAGTCCGGGCTGATGCCGAGTTTCTTCGCGACCTCGCCCGCGGCCTGATCCTTGGACAGCAGGCGTCGAACCTGGGGCGATGCGCTTGCGAGCTGGCCCATGGTCTGGTCGACGTTGCGTGACGTGATGCCCAGCTCCTCTGCCGCCAGCATCACCTGGAAGGCCCAGAAAACGGTCTTCTCGAGCTCCTTGTCAGCGCGCGTGACGAGGGTCAGTGGTTCGTTCGAGATCACTTCGGGCAGGATCACGTAGTCATCCGGGTTTTTCGCGAGTCGACGATCTGACGCGAGCGCGCTCAGGTCCGAAGAAAGCGCATCGCACTTGCCGGAGAAGAAGGCCTGCAGGCGAGCCGATTTGTCGGCGATGTTCTGTACGGTGTACTTGAGCTTGAGGCGGCCGAAGAAGTCGGCGAGGGTCTGCAGGGTGGTGGTGCCGTCCTCGGCGCACACGGTGGCGCCGGCAAGCTCACGGGCGCTCTTGACGCCCAGCGACTTGGGGACCATGAAGCCTTGGCCATCGTAGAAGGTGGTTGCGACAAAGCTCAACGTGGGCTCGGAGGCACGCCCTGCGGTCGAGGTGATCGAGCGCGAGGCCATGTCGGCCCCGCCCGCAATCATGGTCTTGAGGCTGTCTGAAAAACCGACGCCTCGAATCTCGACCTTGCTCGCGTCGCCGAAAATGGCAGCGGCCGTCATGCGGCAAAACTCGACATTGAAGCCCTGAAAGACGCCCTTGCTGTCCGGTGCGGAAAAGCCGGGTGAGTTCGGGTTGACGATGCAGACCAGCTTGCCATCAGTCTTGATCTTGTCGAGTACGGGGCCCGCGAGGGCCGCGAAGGGCAGGGCGCTCATCGCCATCAGTGCGGCGGCGTGCTTCAGTATGGACATGATTATCTCCAGGGGGGTGGCCACAGTTGAAAACGGGCGGCAATCTAGCATGCCGATTATGACAGCCGCTACCGGGCGATGGTTCAAAGCTGGGCGAGCGCGTTGTTCGCCATGCGCTGCGCCAACCGGTCGCGCCAGATCTCGCGTGGCTCAAAGCCGGGCAGGCCGCGTGCTTGCCCGCCTGCCAGCCTTGATCAGCCAGGTGCTGGACGCCCACCTCGAGCGGCTCGGCCCCTAGCGCTGTGGCGAGGCGGCTGCGCCCAGCGCGAAATCGAGTGTCACACGCTCTGTGGGCGAGTAGAGCGGACTGGTCTGGTACGACCAGATGGCGTCAAACTTGTCGGGGTCGATGCCGAGTCGCAGTGCGCCGCCTGCGGCATGCGCCATGCAGTATTGGCAGCCATGCGCCTTGCTTGCCATGACTCCGAGCAGTCGCTTGAAGGCAATCGGCACGATGCTGTCAGCCGACCAGACCGAGGCAGCGGGCCGGGCTTCGAGACGGGACATGGGGCTTCTTTTCGATCAAGTGGCCTGGAGGGTGATCCGCTCTGTTCGACAGCCTGTGCGTTAGAGTCACCATCTCAAACTCAAGGAGTTCAAAGTTGTCCGGCCAGGAACCTAGCGCTACGTCGGGCGATTACCTCGATCGCCTTGCCCAATTCGTTGTCACAACCCCCACCGAAGACATACCGGTCGAAGTACTCGACCGGACGCGGGCCATCCTGCTCGACACCCTGCCGGTGATCGCGGCGGGGATGCGCACCCGCGAGCTGGTGGCGCTCTCCGAGCGTCAGATTGGCTCGGGCTCGCCGGGTCGATCGTGGGTGATCGGCAGTGGCAAGACGACCAATCGTTTTGATGCCGCTCTGCTGAACGGTATTGCCGGCGCCTGGCTCGATTTTGATGAGGGCAATTTCCTGGCCAACGGCCACCCGGGCATTCAGGTCATTCCGGCTGCGCTGGCTCTGGCCCAGGAAAAAGGCCTCCACGGACGCGAAGTCTTGACAACGATCGCGCTCGCCTACGAGGTGGTTTCACGCATTGGCATGGCAACCAAGGCCAAGCTGATCATCAATCCTCACGGCACCTTCGGCGTGGTGGGCGCGGCGCTTGCTTCGGCGCGTCTGGCCGGTCTTCCGCGCGCGGGCATTCGCAATCTTGCAAGCTTGGCGGCTTCTGCGTGCATGGCCACCAATCGCCACACCATGCTGGACGGC
>JBIKTA010000238.1:0-4886 GCA_044348315.1 Burkholderiaceae bacterium
GGCCTGCGGGCCCCACCCGCACCGCCTTCTCCCACTCATTGAGCAGATCCGCCCAGCGCGACATCATCACTGCGCGGTCGGCGAGATCCTCGGGTGCCGAACGACCCTCAGACGTTGAATCTGAAGTGCATCACGTCGCCGTCCTTGACGACGTAGTCCTTTCCTTCGAGCCGCATTTTGCCCTTTTCCTTGGCGCCGGACTCCCCCTTGCAGGCGATGTAGTCATCGTATGCGATCGTCTCGGCCCGGATGAAGCCGCGCTCGAAATCGGTGTGGATCACCCCGGCCGCCTGTGGTGCCGTAGCCCCCACGCGCACGGTCCACGCTCGCACCTCCTTCTCGCCGGCTGTGAAGTAGGTCTGCAGCCCCAGCAGCGTGAATGCCGCGCGGATTACGCGGTCGAGGCCCGGCTCGGTCATCCCGATATCGGCGAGAAACACCTCCTTGTCGGCGTCATCGAGATCGGCGATTTCCGCTTCGATCGCTGCGCAGACTGGCACAACGATCGACGATTCGCGCTCGGCGAGCTGGCGAACGGCCTCCAGATGCGGGTTGTCGGTGAATCCGCCCTCGCGCACATTCGCCACATACATGAGTGGCTTGGCTGTGATCAGGCAGAGCGGCTTGATGAGTAGTTTCTCTTCCTCGTAGAGATCGAGCGCGCGCACCGGCCGCGCCTCATCGAGGGCAGCCAGGCACTTCTCGAGCACGACCACCAGTCGCTGCGCCTCCTTGTCGCCCCCTGCGCGCGCGGCCTTCGAGTACCGCAGCAGCGCCTTGTCGACCGTGGCGAGGTCGGCAAGCGCCAGTTCGGTATTGATCACTTCGATGTCCGAGAGCGGGTCGATCCGTCCGCTCACATGCACGACATTGCTATCTTCGAAGCAGCGCACGACATGGGCAATCGCGTCGGTCTCTCGGATATTGGCGAGAAACTGGTTGCCGAGGCCCTCGCCCTTTGAGGCGCCGGCCACCAGACCCGCGATATCGACGAATTCGACCGTTGCGGCGAGCACGCGCTGAGGCTTGACGATGCCGGCGAGCGCGGCAAGTCGCGGATCGGGCACTTCGACGATGCCCACATTGGGTTCGATCGTGCAGAACGGGTAGTTTTCTGCTGCGATGCCGGCCTTGGTCAGCGCGTTGAACAGGGTGGACTTCCCGACGTTGGGCAGACCGACGATACCGACCTGGAGGCTCATGCGTTGTCCTTGCTCGAGATTAAAAGAGGTGAAAATGGAGGCGATGCCTCCAGCGGGCAGTCAATCACTCAATGCGAGGAGGCTGGGGCCGGCGCGGCGTGCGCAGTACGCGTGAAGAGCCGCACGTGCATCAGACGCACGAAGCGTGCACCGTCCTCGCGCTGGTGCGGGGCGAACGCTGCGCGCACGCGTTCGATCAGCTCCGCGTCCAGGCGGTGGTCGGCATAGCTCGGCCGCATGACCTTGCGTTCGAATTCATCGAAACTCTGGAAGCGGGCGGGCATCGTGAAACGGATCTCGTCGATCTGCTCCCACAAGGGCTCGGGTTCGGTGATCGCTGCATCGAGCGCGCCCTGCGCGGCTGCGCGCACCTTGCCTTCGTCGTTGAAGAGCCGGACGATGTCATTGAACGCGCCGCCGTAAGAGGGCTCTGAGACGTAGAGCCGTCCCCCGGTGCGAATCACCCTCGCGATCTCGCCGAGGGCCTGCGCCATCAGCGGCATTGGCACGTGGTGGAGCGACTTCAGCATCATCGCGCAATCAAAGCGCGCCGCTTCGAAAGGAATCGCCTGCGCGCCCGCCTCGACGAACTCGAGACCCGGCGCCGGCTCGGCCTGGTTTTTTGCCATCTGCACCGTGTCGACTTCGAGTCCAGTCATCTGCGTGCCAGGAAAGCGCGCGAGCAGTGCGCGCGCGGTGGCCGCCGCGCCGCAGCCGAGCTCGATCAGATCGAGCGGCCGGTCGAGCGGCAGCATCTTCACGATCAGATCGAGTTCGTCCTTCAAGCTTGCGATCGCGGGGCGCGTGTGGGCCATGGCCGGCTTCTCCTGTCGAGGAGCGACAACATAGCGGGCATGCGCGGTCCGGTCAAACCGTGCTCTTGCCGCGCTGTGCCTGTTAAGCTTTGCGTCATGGCAGCTTCGCTCGACGGCAAACTGGTGGTCGCGATTTCCTCGCGCGCGGTCTTCGATTTTGAAGAGGAAAACCGCGTGTTCGAGAGCGGCGATGAGCAGGCCTATATGGCGATCCAGCACAGCCGGCTCGATGCGCCCGCCGCGGCCGGTGTGGCGCACGCGCTGGTTAAAAAGCTGCTCGCCTTCGATCCGCTGGACTGCCCACCCGAGGACCGACGCATCGAGGTGGTGGTGCTCTCGCGCAACGACCCGGTCAGTGGACTGCGGGTGTTCCGCTCGGCGCGTCACCAGGGCCTGCGACTGGAACGAGGCGTTTTTACCAGCGGCCGCACCCCGTGGCCCTATCTCACGCCGCTGAACGCCAACCTCTTTCTGTCGGCCAATACCGAGGATGTGCGTGCGGCGCTCTCGGCCGGATTTCCGGCCGCACGGGTCTACCCCGAGTCGGTCAAGGCCTCAGAGTCGCATCCCGATGAGATCCGGATTGCCTTCGACGGCGATGCGGTGCTGTTTTCCGATGAATCTGAGCGGGTGTACCAGGCCGATGGCCTGGCCGCCTTCCAGCGTCACGAAGCCGATCGGGCCGAGCACCCGCTGCCGCCCGGCCCCTTCAAGCCGCTTCTCGAAGCGCTCCATCGCTTGCAGGCTGCGGCGGCGGGGCCAGCCTCGATGCGGATTCGGACCGCGCTTGTGACCGCTCGCAGCGCGCCGGCACACGAGCGGGCGATCCGCACGCTCATGGCTTGGGGCGTCGGCGTCGATGAGGCGATGTTTCTGGGCGGACTGGGCAAGGGGCCATTTCTGCAGCAGTTCGAGCCCGATTTCTTCTTTGACGATCAGACCGGGCACGTGCAGTCGGCCGCGCGCTTTGGGCCCGCAGGTCACGTCCCCTCAGGCGTGGCCAACGAGGCGGGTGGTCGATGAGCGATGAGCGCACGCGCCGCATGCGCAGGTGAACAGCGATTCACCTGTGGCTTGTGCTCTGCGTGGGCCTCGCTTCAGACCTGATTGAGCCTCACACCAGCCCTTGGCAGTCAGCGTGTTGACCTTGTCTGACCGTCTGATCCAGGATGCTTCGGGGACGCATGTTCAGGCTCCGGGTCCAGCGGACTTTGCGGGCGCCGCATGCAGGCGAGCCATCGCGCGCTCGCTTTGACCCGCCACCATGTCATCGATCGACTCCAGCGCGCGATCAATGGCCTCGTCGATCAGGCCCTGGTGCTCCCGACTCGGTCGATGCAGGACAAAATCAATCACCTGCTGCGTGAGTGCCAGGGTGCGGGGGTGCCCGATGCCCAGACGCATGCGCCAGAAATTGGGTGAACCCAGGCGTGCCTGGATGTCCTTGAGTCCGTTGTGACCGGCGTGACCGCCGCCAAACTTGATTTTCGCTGCGCCCGGCAGCAGGTCGAGTTCGTCGTGGACAATCAGGATGGACTCGGCCGAGACGCGGTAGAAGCTTGCGAGGCTCGCCACGGCTTGGCCCGAGCGGTTCATGAAGGTCGTGGGCTTCAAAAGCCAGACCGATTCACCCGCGATGCTTGCACGGGCGATGTCGCCGAAAAACCGCGCCTGGTGGCCAAACGACACTCCAGAGCGCGAAGCCAGTCGGTCGAGCAGCCAGAAACCAGCGTTGTGTCGGGTGGCGTCGTATTCGGGGCCGACGTTGCCGAGACCCGCGATCAGACGGATGCCGCTCATCGCGGCTTGCGGAGTTCCCGGGTGAATCGAGCACCCGGGGCGCCAGGCACGAGCGCGAGTACCGGGCTGAGTCTGGCTCCGTGTATCGGGCCGGACTCAGCGCGATGCCAAGCGGGAAGGCAAACGAGCCCAGGCCTTCCCGCAGTCATCACTTCTTGCCGCCCTTGGCCGCCGGCGCCTTGCCACCCGCCTTCGCAGCAGGCGCTGACGCCGCAGGCGTCTCTTCTGCAGCCTGGATCGTGACGGTCACGATCACCGGGTTTTCACGAGCACGCAGCACCGGCGACACGCCGTTCGGGAAGGCGATGTCGCGCACATGCAAAGGCTTGCCGGCTTCGAGGCTGGAAAGATCGACCTCGATGAACCCGGGCAGATCCTTGGGCAAACAGGTGATGTCGATCTCGGTCACCACGTGGCTCACAATACCGGCCGAGAGCTTGACCGCGGGCGAATTTTCGTGGTTACGGTAGTGCAGGGGAACCCGCATGTGAATCGGTTCATCGGCCAGCACGCGCTGAAAGTCGATGTGCATCACCTGCTGCTTGTAGGGGTGCCACTGCACGTCGCGCAACAGCACCTGCTCGGGCTTGCCGTCGAGTTCCATGTTGAGGACCGACGAATGGAAACCTTCTACACGAAGCGCGTGGTAGAGCGGGTTGTGATCGACGGTGATCGGGGTGGGCTCGACCCTGCCGCCGTAAATGATCCCGGGAACCTTGCTTGCGTGGCGGAGTCGGCGGCTCGCACCCGATCCCTGCTCCTGTCTGCTCGAGGCAACGACTTTCATCGTGTGCTCCTTTCATTGAAGACCTTCGGTCTTCGTAGACCCGGGCTCCGCGACCAGAATACCGGGCGTTGAAAAAAGCCCCGTTGGTCGAAATGACCGAGAGGCCGGCTTGAAAATGAGTCAGTCGACAAAAAGTGACGACACCGAATCCGCTCGATTGATCCGCAGGATGGTCTCGGCAAAGAGCTGAGCGCATGACAGCACCCGGATCTTCTTGCAGGCGGCCGCCTCGGCGGACAATGGAATGGTGTCCACGACTATAAGTTCGTCTATCGCAGGACC